>DAIOWA010000382.1:0-3793 GCA_036758705.1 Pyrinomonadaceae bacterium
CCGGAGCGTGACGGTCTGTTCTGCGCACGCATCTTTGGGCCGGTTTCGGACTGGGAGTGCCTTTGCGGTAAGTACAAGCGGATGAAGCACCGCGGCGTTATCTGCGACAAGTGCGGTGTCGAAGTTACGCAGTCAAAGGTTCGCCGCGAGCGTCTCGGTCATATCGAGCTCGCATCGCCGTGTTCACACGTCTGGTTCTTCAAGGGCCTGCCGTCGCGTATCGGCCACTTGCTCGATATCACGCTCCGCGATCTTGAGAAGATCCTCTACTTCGAGACCTACATTGTGATCGACGGCGGCGACGTGCCGGATCTGAAAGAAAAAGATCTGCTCACCGACGAGCGCTATCGCGAACTGTCGAGAGATTATCCCGGCCAGTTCGTCGCAAAGATGGGCGCCGAAGCGATAAAGGATCTTCTGATGAAGATCGAGATCGACGAGCTTGTTGACGATCTTCGCGTGAAGATGCGTGAAGAAACGTCGCAGCAGAAAAAGCTGAAATTCTCGAAGCGGCTGAAAGTTTCTAACTCGTTCGCTCGCTCGGGCAACAAGCCGGAATGGATGATCCTGGATGTGATCCCGGTCATACCGCCTGAGCTTCGACCGCTCGTACCGTTGGACGGCGGACGCTTCGCGACGTCAGATCTTAACGATCTGTATCGCCGCGTGATCAACCGTAACAACCGTCTCAAGAAGCTTATCGAGCTTCGCGCTCCTGAGGTCATTGTCCGCAACGAGAAGCGAATGCTTCAGGAAGCGGTCGACGCTCTCTTCGACAACGGCCGCCGAGGCCGCGTGCTGCGTGGTGCGAACAATCGCCCGCTAAAGTCGCTGTCTGGAACGCTCAAAGGTAAGCAGGGACGTTTCCGTCAGAACCTTCTCGGAAAGCGTGTCGACTACTCGGGACGTTCGGTTATCGTCGTCGGGCCGGAGCTGAAACTTCATCAGTGCGGACTGCCGAAGAAAATGGCACTCGAGCTGTTCAAGCCGTTCATTTATAACAAGCTTGAAAAGGACGCGCACGCCGCGACCATCAAACAGGCTCGTGAAATGGTTGAACGCCAGGAGCCGATCGTCTGGGACATCCTCGAAGACGTCATTAAGGAGCATCCGGTACTGTTGAACCGTGCGCCTACGCTTCACCGTCTCGGCATCCAGGCTTTCGAGCCGGTACTCGTTGAGGGTAAGGCGATCAAGATCCACCCGCTCGTATGTACGGCGTTCAACGCGGACTTCGACGGCGATCAGATGGCGGTTCATATTCCGCTGTCGGCCGAAGCACAGATCGAAGCAAGCGTACTTATGCTCGCGTCGAACAACCTGCTCTCGCCCGCATCGGGCCAGCCGATCACGGTTCCTTCGCAGGACATCGTTCTTGGCTGCTATTACCTTACGCTCGGCCGCGACGAACTCAAGGGCGAAGGCAAGTCGTTCAACTCGATCGACGACGTTCTTCTTGCTCTCGACGCAGGCGTGATCGAGACCCAGTCGAAGATCAAGCTTCGCTGGAGAGGCGATCTTATCGACCTGATCACCGAGCACAGCCCGCAGGATGTTATGCGTGCGACGGTTCGTGAGAACGTCGATCGCCTGATCGACACGACCGCCGGCCGCGTGATCCTTAACGAACGCCTGACCCGCGATGGCCTGCCGTTCGTAAATGGAACGCTTAAGAAGAAAGGCCTTCAGTCGCTCGTAAGCTATTCGCATCTGCGTCTCGGACACGAGTCGACGGTCGCTCTTCTCGACGACCTCAAGGCGATGGGCTTCCTTTACGCGACCCGTTCGGGTATGTCGATCGGCATCGACGACATGGTTACCCCGGCCAGCAAGAAGGGCATCATCGAAGACGCTCGTAAGGAAGTCGATAAGCTTCAGAAGCAGTACGAAGAAGCTACGATGACCAACCTTGAGCGTGAGAACAAGGTGACCGCGATCTGGTCCGAGGTTACCGACAGGGTCGCCAAGGAAATGTTCAAGGCGATGCACACCCGCGAAGCCGAACGTAAAGAGCTTAACCCGATCCTTGTGATGGCCGATTCCGGTGCCCGAGGTTCGGAAGCTCAGATCCGTCAGCTCGCCGGTATGCGCGGCCTCATGGCCAAGCCGTCGGGCGAGATCATCGAAACGCCGATCGTCGCAAACTTCCGCGAAGGCCTGAACGTGCTGCAGTACTTCATCTCGACGCACGGTGCGCGTAAGGGTCTCGCCGATACGGCACTCAAGACCGCCGACTCGGGTTACCTTACCCGTCGACTCGTCGACGTCGCTCAGGACGTGATCGTATCCGAAGAGGATTGCGGTACCGTACGAGGCGTCTGGGCCGAGGCGATCATCCGCAACGGTGAAGAGGTCGAATCGCTCCGCGATCGAATCGTCGGAACGACATCGCTCGATGACATCATCGATCCGGTTGACGGCACGACGCTAGTGACGGCGAATACCGAGATCAGCGAAGACCTCGCCGGCCAGGTTCAGCTTTCCGGCCTGCAGAAGGTTCGACTCCGCTCGGCACTCACGTGCGAAAGCCGCCGTGGCATCTGCGTCAAATGTTACGGACGTAATCTGGCCACAGGAAAGACTGTCGAAATAGGCGAGGCCGTTGGAGTTATCGCTGCCCAATCCATCGGTGAGCCGGGCACCCAGCTCACAATGCGTACTTTCCACGTTGGAGGTACAGCTCGCCTTGAGCAGGAGACTAAACACGTTGCCTCGATGGACGGAACCGTTCGATACCTGGATGATCTTAAAGTCATCAAGAACCGTGCGGGAGAAATGATCTCGCTTAAGCGTCAGTCTGAGATCGCTATCGAAGACGAACGCGGCCGAGAGGTTGCCCGATATCAGGTCGTCTACGGTGCTCAGCTTCACGTCAAGGACGGCCAGAAGGTGAAGGAAGACGACGTGCTTGTCACGTGGGATCCGTTCACGTTCGCGATCTTGACCGAGGTCAAGGGTATTGTTAAATATCAGGACCTTAAGGAAGGCAAGACAGTTGAGGAAGAGATCGACAAGGTTACGGGCCAGAAGCGTCTCGTGGTCAAGGATTCGGACGAAAAGAACCAGCCGCGACTCGAGATCAAGGACGGCAACAAGACCTTGAAGACCTATCAGATGCCGATCCGAGCGAACCTTCTTGTCGAGGACGGACAGGCGATCGCACCGGGTGACGTTATTGCAAAGATCCCGCGTGAGACGACCAAGACGAAGGACATCGTCGGCGGTCTGCCGCGTGTTGTTGAGTTGTTCGAGGCGCGACGCCCGGGCGAAACGGCAATGATGTCCGAGATTGACGGTAATGTCACTTTCGGACCTATCTCGAAGGGTAAACGCAAGATCATCATCACGGGTGATGACAGTGCCGAGCGTGAATACGACATTCCACGTGGTACGCACATCAACGTTCAGGAGGGCGACCGCGTAAAAGCCGGTGAGCCGCTCATGGACGGACCGCTGAACCCGCACGACATCCTGCGTGTTCTCGGTACCAACGCGTTGCAGAACTACATCGTGAACGAGATCCAGGAGGTTTATCGTCTCCAGGGTGTGAACATCAACGATAAGCACATTGAGGTGATCGTTCGTCAGATGCTTCGCTGGGTGAAGATCCGCGAGGTTGGCGATACCGAATTCCTGATGGAAGAGCAGGTAGACCGTTTCCGTTATGACGACGAGAACCGTCGTGTTCAGGACGAAGGCGGCAAGCCCGCAGTCGGCGAACCGCTGCTGCTCGGTATCACGAAGGCATCGCTTTCGACCGATTCGTTCATCTCGGCGGCATCGTTCCAGGAGA
>DAIOWA010000383.1:0-3793 GCA_036758705.1 Pyrinomonadaceae bacterium
CGGTGCCGTGTCGCCCAATTCATATCAGGACCTCTTCAACCCCGCTCTGAATATCGAACTCGGGACCGCGTATATGAAAGACCAGTTCGAAAAATTCGGCAAGTTTGAATACGTAGGTATCGCTTACAACGCAGGCCCGGGCCGGGTCGCTCCATGGCGTGCATCGCTGCCGATCGAGATGGATGAATTCGTCGAGGAGATCCCGTTCAAGGAAACGAAGGGATACGTCCAGGGCATCATCCGCAACAGCGAGCAGTACCGACGCCTCTACGACGATAACGGCAATTTCAAACCAAACGTCGGCACACGCCCGATCAGAGCCGAGATCGATTCAAAGCCGAAGGAGCAGCTCTCGGCCGAGTACCCGGAGATCGTGCTCGACGACGCGGTCAGCGAGTAATCCTCGGGGCTGACCTTTAAGCATTGAACACTCGATTTTCTCGAAGCGACTGTTTTTATAGTCATCATAAAGAATGGTAAATACCTATTCCGGAGCTTGGTAATGACGGACGTCAACATCCACGGCGGCAGTACGTGGATACTACTGACCCCGCATAAACAGATTCGCAATAGGCTTGCCGGCGTTAGGATTCTGCTCTGCGTAATCGAAGCCCATAAATCTAGTCAGGGTTGCTGCAACCTGGTTTTGATAGATCTCGGCGGAATCCTTCCATTCTCCGCGCATCGGGAGGTCGGGACTGATGAAAGCCATCCATATGTACTGGGCCTCGGGTACATCCTCGCCGTGATCGTCCCAATCCTTGTCCGTATTGCCGCGTCCGTGGTCGATGGTGATGATGATGGTCGTCTTGCCGCGATACTGCCTGTCGCCCTGGATGAACGTCCACAGGCCTTTTAGCATCGCGTCGGTGTTGTGCCAGCTTTGCAGGTATTTTTCGTAGTCTCGCTGATGTGCCCAATCGTCGGTCTCGCCAAAGCTGATGAACATCGCCCGTGGATGATGCCGCTTCATCTGGTCAAGAGCGAAGCGATACGTAAAGTAATCCGGCCGGACGCTCATCGCCGGGCCGATCGTGAGCGAAACGGCTTCGTTCAATTCCGCGAGATCTTTACGCGAAGTATCAAATCCTTTCGGCCCGCTATTGACGACAAACGCCTTGGGATCGTTCGTGGCGATGTGTTCGATCGCATCCCACGAACCGAACGCCGCTGCCTGTTCGCGGCTCAGCTTCATCTTCTTCTGCAGAAAATTGAGAAACGACGGCCATCGATTCTGTCCGAAGCTGTTCGTGTTTATCTCGGCGTCGTGTGCCTCGCCGGTGACGAGTTCGGAATAGCCGGGATATGAAAAGAAGTGCTTGTTTGTCGTTTTTACGATGCTGTTCAGCCCGCGGTTTCCGGCGATCGAACCGTGGTTTTTCATCAGCTCCGTCCAGAAGAACGGCATCAGCTTCTCGCGTCGTTCGATGGGAGTGGCGGCGTTGAACTTCTTATAGGTCGCGTTCTTTTCAAAGTTCTTGTCTGTCGAACGAAAGATAGGACCGTCCAGCCCGCCGAACATCTCCTGCAGCCGAGCGCCGTCGAGCGTGATCAGGATGACATTCTCGGTCCTGGATTGAGCGGAGCCGAGCGAGCAGACCGCAAGAATAATGAGAGCGGTCGACGCCAACATGGATAGGTTTTTCATAATGTACGAGCATAGATCAAAGAAGTTATAGAGACATTACACAGATTGACGTATGACTTAAGTCAATGGAAGAATCGACTAAGATGAAACGGCTTTCCGAAAGCATAGGCATTGAACGGCTCGCCACTATCCGCGGGGATTTTCGACGTGAGATCTCGGTACGATTCGAGCATCGAGCGAAGCCGTGTTCTGCTTGCGAGACTCCGGGGGCGTGCTGTTTGGATGAGCATTTCGTAAACGTCCGAGTGAGCCGGTTGGAGTCTTCTGCGATTAGAAAGGCGGTTGCGGAGTTGAACGAAGATGTTCGATCCGGCGTATTTCAGCGGCTTGAGCGGATCAAGCCCGATGCAGAATTCTACGCGTGCCCGCTGTATCAACCGGGTGCGGGTTGCCTAGTTCACGATACTGCCAAACCGCTGCCGTGCATCGCCCACGCTTGTTATGAGCGGAAGGAGGATCTTCCACCCGACGAATTGCTATCTACACGAGAGATCGAGATCGACGATCTGACCCGGCGAGTCTACGGCCGCAGCACGCCGCCGATGCCGATCCACCGTGCTCTAGTTAGGCCGTTTGTTTGATCTTTCCGCCGAGCACCGTGAACGGGATCAGCGATGCGAGAAAGATCAGGTGATACCAGATCGGAAGATAGTTCCATGCCATCACTTCCACCATCAACCCGAACGCCAGAAGAAGCACGCCAAGTATCATCGGAGCCTTTCGATTTTCTCCGCCGATGAATGCCGCGAGGAAGCCGCTCATGATCGAAATGATGATCGACCGCACGATATGCATTATCAGGATCGTCGTGTCCGGTTTGAACGCATCCTGATTGACCATCGCGAGTTGGAAATCGTCCTGATGGATCCCATACCAGCCCGGCGATGCCATTATCAAAAGCTGATCACTGCCAAGCCACAGCACAGACCAAGCCACAAATCCCGCGATCACTCCCAGAACGATCTTCAGCATATTCTTCTCCAGTTTATTTTCGAGTTAGCCTGCCGGGTGAAACGTCAGCGAGTATAAGCGAATCGCGTCCCGCGAACAAGACCGTTCGAGTTTGTCCCACGACGGGACTGTGTATTACACACCATGTTGGCGTGAACCTATTGTAAATAAACAGCTTAAGCCTGTCCCACGAAGTGTCCCATTTTTCTGTCCCACAGCGCGCGCACCGCATTTTGAGTCAAAAAAAACGAGGCTCGTTCCGTTCCGGTTCGCGATTGTGATCTTGTTGATCGGAACAAGGTCTGGCGCTTACGGTCGATGTCCTCAGACTGCACGTTAGGTTTTCAAAGATCGCGGCTCGAGATATTCCCAAACCGGGATCGAGTGTTGCATAGATTAGACGGGATTGCAAGAAGTATTAACACTCGTTTCGTGTTGTTTCGTGCGATTCGTGTTTTTCGTGGATAGGCTCTCGGAATTTTTTATCCACGAACGACACGAAATGCACGAAATTACACGAACAGATTCAAACTGACCCACGACCGCATCGAGAATTCTGCTTTTGGACGGTCTGCGAACGATGGTATATTTGCGGCAATGCGATTGCTCCTACTAACGTGGTTGATCCTTGCGGCTGCTGTTGCGGCGTCCGCTCAATGTCCGACGCTGACTGTCGTAGGGCCGGCTGGCATTACGAATCCCGGAGACGAGATGACTTTCCAAGCCGAGTTGAACGTTATCGGCCCGAAGGTCAGTTATTTGTGGTCGGTGAATGCCGGCACGATCATCAAAGGCCAGGGCACGTCAGAGATCGCCATAGCTACGACTCGCGAGCTTGCGGGAAGTTCGATTACGGCTACTGTTGAGGTAAACGGCCTTCCACCAACCTGCGAACGCGCGGCCTCCGAGACGGCAGGAATAGTTGAACGCCTCAGATGCGGTCTGCCCGCCGATGAATGGGGCGATATGAAGCCCAACGACGAACGAGCACGGCTGGATATGTTTTTCGCGGAAATCGTGAACAACCCTAACAATGTCGGCCTGATACGTCTTCGAACAAAACGGGGCGAAAGGATGGATCCTGCCAACAAACGTATCCAATTCGTTCTCAGGCACATCAAGTTTAGAAATATTGATAAAAGCCGGATCTGGTTCGCTCTTGAAGTCGCAGAGGAGAAGTTGACAACGCTTTAT
>DAIOWA010000384.1:0-3792 GCA_036758705.1 Pyrinomonadaceae bacterium
CTTCAGCTGGCCGCGCACCGTGCAGATGAATGCTTCGATCCAGCGACAGATCTTTAAGGATCTCGTTGTGGGAGCGGCCTACGTTGGAACGCGATCCAGTCGTTTGCCGTTCGGACGTGACGTGAACTATCCAGTTCTCGTAAGCGGCGTTATGAGACGGCCCAATTCCGGATTTGGCGCAGTCACGATGCTCGATTCTGATCAAGATGCTTCTTACGATGCGATGCAGGTTACGTCGGCAGGACGCTTTGGTAAGCTGATGTCGTTCAATGCGTTTTACGTCTTCAGCAAAACCCTGAGCAGCGTCCAGCTTCACAACAACACGACGCAGGGTCTTGCACAGAACTCAAACCGGCTCGATCTTGAAAAAGGCCGGGCGGATACCGATCAGCGGCACGTTTTCAGTATGAGTATGAACTTCCAACCTGACTTCTATCGCGGCGACAATAAGTTCGCCAAGGCGATCATCAATGGATGGAGCATCTCGCCGATCGTCAAGCTTCGAAGCGGCCGGCCTTTCACAGTGGGCAACGCCAATAACGACGCCAATCTGGACGGAGTTAACAACACCGATCGCGCCCGACTTATAGGCGATCCGTTCATTGATAACCCGACGACCGATAGGTGGTTCAATACAGCTGCGTTCGCTCTTAACACCCCTGTGACCGGCAGCCCCGTGGACGGCACATCTCCCAGAAACCTTCTGACGGGCCCGGGTTTCAAAGTGGTTGACCTGGCACTTTCTCGCGACTTCCGCTTTGGTGAGAGATACAAATTGCGGCTACGTGCGGAAGGGACTAACGTGTTCAATATGGCTAGCTATGACTTCCCGAATACAACGCTTACTTCTCCTGATTTCGGCAGAGTTAACGGTGCAGGTGCAATGAGACGACTTCAGTTCGGCGCCCGGTTCACGTTCTAGTTTGGGATAGGGATAGAGTTTGATCGGAAAGATCACACTATTCTTATCGAACTCTTTTTGTTTGGTGATGATGAACAAGGTTACCAGAACAATTTTGTGCGACTTGATTCTATTCGTGATAGCCGCTGGCCCGCAGGTCTCGGCGTTCGCGGTGGAAGCTCAGAAGCCCGCGAAGGCTGTAGTTGCGACGCAGACGCTCGCGACGGAAACGCGCGATTTCCTCGCGAAAGAAGTTGCGGCACATTTTGGCAACATCAAGACGCTGCAGCCTCCGCCGGATCGTGTATTTAATGCGTTGACCGTCGGCGAATTTTCGTGGGGAAGTTTTGCGCGTGCGTTGGCGGCTCAGGCTGATCTTGGCGGGAATACGACTATCGCGGGAAAGGATACTGCAAGGGCGATCGCGGAGATGGGCTTGTACGAATCGCGCGCGGGTGGGAAAGCTTTCTCACAGTTGTATTCGACGCTGGCCCTACGTCATTACGGTACGGATCTTTCCAAGAACGCCGTATGGCTTTCGATGAATGACGCCGAGCGGGAAGAGTGGCAGGCGTTGCTCGACCCGGCAAGGTTTTACGACAAGGAGAAGCGAGAAGTCATCAATCTACCCGAGAACTACCTCGGCGTAGCAGCCCGCATCGCCGCGATGAGTTGGCAGATGGGAGCGTTGAAAGATCGGGCTTTGGTTGATTCAGTTGTCGAGCGGGCGTCGAAACAATTTCTCGATGGAGCGCTGTTCGCCGACGACAATATCCCGACCGGCCGCTACGACCGGTACTCGAACGAGTACGCTCGATTCTGCTGGGACGCCGCGGACGCCGCTGGCCGCGAAGATATAAAAGAAAAGCTGAAGCCTTCGCTGAAGCATCAGATGAAACTCTGGTGGGACCTCGTCTCGCCCGAAGGCTATGGCTACAACTGGGGACGCAGCCAGGGTCTTGTCAGCTATCTTGATACGTTGGAGATCGTCGCATTCCTTGGTGAAAATCCCGAATTCCGCCCGGCTCCGATGACCGAGCTTGCGGCTCTCTACAACCAAGCGTGGCGGTGGATACGTGCCGATTACAACGATGAAACGCATATGTTTCGCGTGTTCGACTACGGACGCGGCAACTATTCGTACATCAATCCGAAGCGCGAATGGCAGCAAACGGGAACAGGATTTGGAAAGATCATCCTCGCAAATCATTCGTTCATCCAGACGCTCGAACGTGAGAAGATCACGGAGTTTCCATTTGCTCCGACCCTGGCCGATGTAGCTCGATTCGATTTCTTTTTGAAAGGAAAGGACCGGCAATATGGCGTGTGGCTTGTGCGTCGTGGGAACCTGCAGTTCGCGCTGCCGATAACGGTTGGAACCAAGCCGGGAATTGCAGATTATCTTCCTACTCCGTATGGTTTGACGGGGTACTCGGCTCCGGTAGAGCAGGTTTATCCTTCGCTCACGCCTTTTTGGACGCTTGCCGACGGCTCCGTCTATTCGGCGTCGGATGGTGCGGATGAGATCCGGCTCGGAGCCGATGCATTGTCGCTTGCTACGGTAAACTCTAAGTGGGCAAAGATCGGGAGTCCGTCTGGAACGCATTTCTCGAACGGCCTGCGGAGCGAGATCGAATGGCGTCTCGACGGGAGCAAACTGACGCGTCGTGAGACGGTAACGGCAGCCGAGGATGTTTCGGTGAAGGGTTGGAAGTTCGTTATTCCGTCGACGGCGACATCGGTTGAACAGAAAAGCTCAGTATTCGATCTAGCCGGTTCGGGCTGGATTCTGCGGGCGGGATTTACGCCTATGCCGGATACGCGCTTTCGGATCGCCGCCGCGGGAAACGGCCCTCTTTCAAAGGGCGTGCTTGGTGCCATTCCGATCCACATCGTCGCGGAACGCGGAGCCTTTAACCTGAAAAAAGGCGAGAGCGTTTCCTGGGAGTTAACATTGGAATTGCGAAATAGATAGCGGAATTATGATAAGCGAAACATCTGCGGTGTCGGCGCTCGTTACCGATTGGAGCCGTATCAAGAAAGAAAATCCCGCGCCCGGAATTCAGCGGCAGATGGTCGTTGGAGAAAACGTGATGATGGTACGATTCACCTTCGAACCTTTTCTCGTCACGCCGGAACACACGCATCCTCACGAGCAGATGACGCTTGTCGTGCAGGGCAAGGTAAAGTTTCTTATCGAAGGTGAAGCGAAGATCGTGTCGCCCGGCGACGTGCTCCACTTTCCACCCCACAACCGCCACGGAGCCACGATGCTCGACGAAGAAGTTGTGCTGATCGATATCTTTTCCCCGATCCGCGAAGATTTCCTCGCCGCCTCGACATCTAACGGAAACAAGTCTAAGAAATGAAAGGCAACGGGGTGGACACGCCCCGGCTTGTTGTTTTAAATACACTATGTTCAGAAAGACCTACTATGCCACGAGCCCCAAAAACCTCGCTGGTGCCTCAAACGACGACCTTCGCGAAGACTACTTGATCACCGATCTGTTTGCCGACGGTGAGATCAGGTTGAACTATCTTCACTACGAACGATTCGTGATCGGCGGCGCGGCTCCGACCAATAATGCGATCTCGTTGCCGCGTCAGACCGAACCGGAATCGGCAAAAGGGAATCCGTTTCTCGAGCGGCGTGAACTTGGCGTGGTGAATGTCGGTGCGGCTGACGGACGAGTAACCGTCGATGGCGAAGCGTTCTTGCTGAAGCCGAAGGACGGGCTTTACGTACCGATGGGCAGCGAAGATGTAACGTTTGAATCAGTCGGCGATCCAACCCATTTTTACCTCGCGTCGACTCCGTCACATGCTCGATTCGAACTCAAGCACATCTCGATCGATCAGGCGGTTCCGCTCGAACTCGGTGGAACCGAAAA
>DAIOWA010000385.1:0-3787 GCA_036758705.1 Pyrinomonadaceae bacterium
GATTAGAAAGACGAACAAACTGTTTTTAGGACTACGAGCACACGGAACGCCGAAAGAGAGGCCGTGGGCATTTCGCCAATGCAAACTTAAGAAAAGCCAAGCAGACTCCTTGGCCAAGCTGATTTTCCTGGGGCTTCTCAGCCTCGCCGGAATGAAAGAATCGGGCTGAAAAGCAATACTTGCACAGAAGTGCAAATGGATTCAAGCGTGAAATTGAAGACAATACGAAGTTTCGAAGACGAGGACTTCACGTCACTCGCCGGATCAACTTAAAGCTCTTCCTAGTTCCCCGAATTCCTTTCAAAATTGACCAGCGAATCGAGTGAAAAGTTACCGCCGCACAGGATAATTACGACGTGCGAGTCAGGTGTGAATTTCGCACTTAGCTGTTCGGCCGCCGCGAGGTTGCAGGATGAGGCCGGTTCGCAGATCACCTTGAGGCGTTCGGCAATGTATTTAAGCTCGCGGACCGCTTCTTCGTCGGTGACTACGGTGACGCTTTCGAGATAGTCCTGAGTGAGTTTGAGCGTGCGTTCGGTGACGGCGGGTGCTCCGAGAGTTTTGGCGATCGAGGTGATCGCGGGGAGATCGACGACATGTCCGGCGGCGAGTGCCTGTGCCATTGCGTCGGCGCCGCGGGTTTCTACTCCGAAGACACGGATTGGTTTATTGGCCGCGTTGGACACACTCCCTAACGGTCGTGTTTCTGCCTGAGCGGGCATCTGCAATGCGATCGCGACGCCTGATGATAGGCCGCCGCCGCCGATGCTGGTGAAGACGTCGGTGACCGAGGGGCAGTCTTCGAGGATCTCAAGTCCGACGGTACCTTGGCCGGCGATGACGCGTTCGTCGTCGAAAGGGTGGACGAAGGTCATACCATTTTTTGTATAAGTTTCGATGGCCGCAAACGCGTCAGCGATGTTGGGCAGGAGTTCGACGGTGGCTCCGTAGCCTCGGGCGGCGTCGAGATAATTCTGCGGCGTGTTTGCCGGCATCAGGATCAGCGATTCGACGCCGAGCGTCGTTGCCGCGTAGGCTACGCCCTGAGCGTGATTGCCTCCGCTGACTGCTACTACGCCGTGCTTACGCTCTTCTTCATTCAGCGACAAGATCGTGTTGAACGCTCCGCGGGGCTTGAACGATCCGGTTTTCTGGAAGAGTTCGTACTTGACGTAGACGTTAGTCCCGAGGCGTCGGCTCAGCGTTTCGCTGCGTTCGAGCGGCGTGCGTTTGACGTACGGAGCGATGGTTTCTCGGGCTTGTTTGATGTCGTCGAGGGTGATCATTTCGAATCCAAGTTTAGCACGGGAAAATCGTTGCTTTTATATGCGGATGGGTTAAGCTATCGAACGGGCACCGAAATTCGAGAATATGAATTCTCATCTTGCTGGACCGTTTCTTCAAGAGGTCCAATAAATCGCGCTATGCCACCTGCTTACGCAGGCGGTTCCGCCTTCGATGTATGAAGAGATTTTTTTCCGCTCTCGCGCTGTGTCTTTCGCTGCTCGGTATAATGTCGGCCTGGTTTTACCGGGCTGAGGCTGCTAAGGAAGACGCGATCCTCACGCTTTTGAACTTGCCCGCACCGCCGCCGCCGAATCCGCTGGTGAAGGTTCCTTTGGGTACTCGTCCCGCCGAATTCTACGACAAGCAACAGCCGCCGCCAGACAATGCGCCGATCGAAGACCTAATGGATTATTGGGCGAAGATGAGCCTCGGCTACGCGGACCTGAATTACAATCCGCGGCCGTCGGCGACCGTGGCGAACCGGATAATGCGCGAGCTGCAGGAAGATCCGGACAAGCTGGTCGAATATCTAAACATTTTCCAAGGTGACCGCCGTGCTGAAGAGATGGCCCGCTCGATGTATCAGCGGCTGGACGCGACGGGCGAGGATGAAGACAGCAGCCGCATCGAGTCTTTGAAGGCCTGGCTGAAGACGAACACCGATGATTTCAGCGGTGAACTTGAAGCGGTTGCGTCGCGGATCAGGGACGCCAATGAGTACGTCGATAACCAGGACGCGTTGCTTTCGCTGACGCGTGTGAACTGGGACAAGGCCGAGCCGATCGTTACAAAGCTCTATAACAATAAGGATCAAAAAGTATCGCAGGTGCTGGCGACTTGGGCGTTGTATCAGCATGCGAAAGACTCGGGCGGGATCGATCTCGACAAATATCGCGATGAGCTGAAGGCGGTCGTCGAGAATAAGGAAGCAACCGGCGGAATGCGTGACCTCGCTCTCGACGCGCTCGTGAAGGATGAAGGTTGGCCGGGCCGCGACGATTGGTACGTCGGGCTGATGCAGGACGAGACGCTATCGGATCTGCGTGTGAACGGTCGGTCGTACACCGGTTTGACGACGATCATGTATCACATTTCGGATGACAGCCTGACCGACAGGATGATCTTGCTGATGTCGAGCGACAACGTGTGGGTTCGGACCGCGGCGGCCAAGAACCTGTTGATACGAATGAGCCGTCTGACCGACTCGCCGAAGAACGAGATGTTGCGACGGCAGATGGTCGAGTCGATGCTTCCGTGGTTGGAGAAGAAGGATTGGATCAAGGCCGATTCATCCCAGCGGTCTTCTCTCGTTCAGGCGTTGCAGTCGGTGAAGATGCCGGAGGCGGTGCCGGCGTTGATCGAGGCGTTGAATGAGAAGGAGTCGATGTCGTCGTCGCCGTATGCCGCTGCTGCGAACGCGGCGAATATGGCGGCAAATGCTGCTGCGACAGCCGCTAACGCCGCATCAGTCGCGGCCAACGGTTCCGCCTATAGCGTTGCGAATAGATCGGCAAACGTCGCAACGATATCGGTCGACGACCGCGAGTATTTTCCGCTTCGGAGTGCGGCGGTCTCGGCTCTCGGAAATCAAAAGGATCCGCGTGCGATCGCTCCGCTGCGGCGTGTGCTTGTTGATGCTCAAGAGTGGGAGCGAACGTCGATCGTCAAGGCTTTGCTGGACTGCAACGGTTTCTCGACGGATGAGCAGGTTGCGGCGATCGAGTTTATGGCTCGAAGTGCGGGTGACGTCGACGAAGGCCTCACGGATGAGTCTGCCGCAAACTATAGTGGATCGATGAAGGATCGGGCGTTGTTCGCGATGCGATACGCGATCGCAGAAAAAGGAACTCGGGTCGCTCCGGCGAAGGAGGAGGTTGAGGACGCTGACAAGGAGTTTGACGAATATCGGCAGCCACATGAAGACGTGGGAGAGGCACCAGGGCAAAGTTACGATTCCGCAGAACGTGAGACTCCGCTAACCGAAGAAGCGGTGAAGTTTCTGCTTGGCACACAGCTTTTGTCGATCGAAGAACCTGATGAAGCGTTGGTCCGAGCGACGGTCGATCGCATCGCGGCACTCGATTCGCGGGAGCCGATCGTCTCGAACGCGTTGCGCAAGGTGATTCTTGGATGGAACGGTGCGGCGGTCAATTCGCTGATACTGCGCGATACGCGGGCCGGGAAGCTGGACGCGGACGCTATTTTGAGGCTGCTTGCGAAACGCAAAGAGCTGCGTGAAAAACAGATGTCGGACGTAGCGGAGCTGCGAGGCGGAGTTCCGGCGGCGAAGGCCATCGGGGCGTGTTTGCTTGAGGACACGGGCGATTACGATTCGATCGTTACGTCGGGGCCGGATGTCGCAAAGATCGCGCTGTTCGCGTGTGCCCGCTTGATACGAGCTGAGCTTCCGCTGGCCAAGGTCGTGCCGAATTTGAGGAGTCCGAACAAGGTGCTGGCGATGGCAGCGGAGCGGTATCTCGAAAGCGAAGATTCGCACGAG
>DAIOWA010000386.1:0-3775 GCA_036758705.1 Pyrinomonadaceae bacterium
GTTGATAGGTGGACTGCGGAGGTTCGAACGCTGCGACGGCCGCATCGGCTGCTGCAAACTCGATCGCGAAGACGGTCTGCAGTTCGACCGTCTCGGCTATCTGCTTTTCGACCGCCGCTCGCTTGTCGTCTTTTTTTGCAACGATCGCCGGAACGGGCGTTCGCTCGGAGCAGTTACAGTCGGATTCAAAATAATTCGAACCGCTGAACTGCTCGGCAGCGGGTGCTTCGTGCGACGAACTGTGGCACGATTCGGCCGCGGCCTTGACGGGTTCGTGGTGCGAGCAGGCACACGCTGAAACCGCCGACACAAAAAGCGAGAACATCGCCGTGACGATCAGTATGAAGTGTTTTGCACGCAGCGATCGCATAGTCCAGACCAAACTATAGCGTTTCAGATTTTCCGTCGCAATTACTGGATACGACTACAGAGTTCTTCTCTTTGCGTTCTTCGCGACTTTGCGTGGAACTTCTTTTTTCTCAGGCAAAGACGCCAAGATCGCAAAGAGGTGTTTGCCGGACCGATAAGTTCGAGCGTAGATTAGCGCTATGCCTGAGCAGGAACTGCTCACATTCCGAACGCTCTATGACAGTCCGATGATCGCGGTGCGCGATTATGTTTGCCGGCACGATCATCGGGAGGCGTCGCCGGAGGAAGAGTCGGAATCGAACAGCATTACGCTGATGCGGCACGGAGCTTTTGCACGGCATTTCGGCAGGCAGAAGGTCACGTCGGATGTAAATCAGGCGTCGTTCTTTGCGCGCGGGTCGGTCTATCGCGTCAGCCACCCGAGCGGATGCGGCGACCGCGGAACGTCGATGGTCGTCGCCCCATCGATTTTGACCGACATCATCCGCGAACTTGATCCGACGATCGACGAACGGCCATTTGATCCGTTTTCGTTCGCGTCAGGCCCGATCGACACGCAGCTTTTTCTTCGCCATCGCGATTACGTCAGGCGGTTGGAGATCGCGGAGTCTGATCCGCTGGAGCCGCTGTGGGCCGACGTTACCGGATTGCAGTTGATCGCGGATGTTCTGGTCGCGGCCTATGAGCACGCCGGAGCGAAGCCGAAAAAACGCAGATCTACCAGCAAGGATCACGCCGAGCGGACCGAGGCGGCGAAGGCTTACATCGCGAAGCACCTCGGTGAGAATATTTCTCTAGCCGGGATCGCGGCGGCAGCTAACGCTTCGCCGTTCAATTTTGCCCGCCTGTTTCAGCAGCAGACAGGAATGCCTGTTCACCGATATCTGACGCGGCTGCGGCTGAGAACTTCGCTCGAACGAATAGCTGAACCGGGAGCCGATCTGACATCGATCGCTCTCGATCTCGGCTTCTCGAGCCACAGCCATTTCACCGATGTCTTCCGCCGCGAATTCGGCTCGACGCCATCGGAAGTACGTGAAAATACGACGGTCGCGCATCTCAGAAAAATGAGCAAGAATCTGATAGCCTGACGGTCGCGGGAAAGCCTAATCTGGTTTGCGTGGAGCCTTTGCTTCACGAATATTAATCAGGAGGTCATACATCATGGCTGCACAAAAATGTCCGGAATGCGATTGGGAGATCAAGGATGGCGGAGTTCTCGTAACCGTCGGCGACAAGCAATTGCTCGTCTGCTGCGACGATTGCGCTAAGGAAGCTCTCGCCAAACACGAGGCTGCTTCGGCCGCCGCATAGAGCGATCACCTTTGGCATACATCAGTTGGGAAGGTGGGCTTGCCCCCGTTCTTTTGACTTGAAGGCGGGGGTAAACCGCCCTTCCTTACTGCGAATCGTGACACTGTCGGAATCTCTCGAAATGACTCAAATAGAAAAAGCAAAAACATTTCACGCACTTCATAAGAAGGGCGAGCCCGTAATCCTTTTCAACATATGGGACGCGGGAAGCGCGATGGCGGTCAAATATGCCGGAGCAACAGCCATCGCGACCGGAAGCCACTCGGTTGCCGCGGCGAACGGATTCGATGATGGAGAATCAATTCCGCTCGACTTTGTACTCGTTAATATCAAACGAATCGTTAACGCGGTCGATGTCCCCGTATCGCTCGATTTCGAAGGCGGATATGCGACAGATATCGACACGCTCAAGGCGAACGTGCGACGCGTTCTCGACACCGGAGCCGTCGGCATCAACTTCGAAGATCAAGTAGTCGGCGGCGAGGGTTTGTATCCGATCGACGAACAATCGCAACGCATCGCCGCCGTTCGTGAGGTCGCGGATAAAGCAGGCATTCCCTTCTTCATCAATGCCAGAACGGACGTGTTCCTCAAAAATCTTCCCGCGGATGACACAAAAGATCTTGTCGAAGAATCCGTGAAACGTGCCAACGCATATCAACAAGCCGGAGCCAGCGGACTCTTCGCTCCCGGCCTGCGCGATCCCGAACTCATTCGCGAACTCTGCGCCCAATCGCCTCTTCCGGTGAACATCATGGTCTTGCCGGACACACCGTCGAATTCGGAGATGGCGGCGCTCGGTGTCGCACGTATCAGCTATGGCCCCGGCCCATACCGGCAGATGATCGCATCGCTAAAGTCAGCGGCGTCTGCGGTTTACGGTTCGTAACAAAAATACTGCTTGCAATTTGATGTCGCAGCGGTTAGAAATTGCGAATATGCAGATCGAATGGAAATCGAACGCGGCCGACCCGTATCTTTCCCGACAGGCGGCGGAGTGGCCGGGAGCTCTTCGCGTTCACCGGGCGCACGTTCAACCGGGAAAGATGCTCGAACACGTCAACGATTTTCATGAGGTCAGCGTTGTGTTGGACGGTGCTCTGAAGACCGGCAAATGCAATTCTGTTGGACGGCGTGTCGTGACAGCCAACCGCGGGCCTAACGTCTGCGTCACTCCGGCAGGCCAGTCGATCGCCGCGGAGTGGAACGGGAGGCTCGACCATCTCGGGATGTTCCTCAACGCAAGTTTCGTTTCCCGGACTGCCGCTGAAAACGTATTCTCGCCCAACGTCGAATCCGCCGAGGTCTACACAAAACAGGATCCGCTGATCCAGAACCTTGGGCTTACTCTGCTTGAGACCGCTGATCACTCCGATCAGCTCGGAAGCCTCTTTGCCGACTCATTAATTCAAACGCTTACGCTGCATCTGCTCTCAAATTATGCGAACGCGACCCCTGCACCGGCCGTCATATCGGGCGGGCTTTCGGGCTATCGGCTCAACCGCGTGGTCGAGTTTATCGACGCAAATCTTGAGAACGACATCTCGCTCGCGGATCTTTCGACAGTTGCCGGCTTAAGTTCATTTCATTTTTCGCGTGCATTCAGGAAATCGACCGGCAAGACGCCGCAGCAGTATGTGATGCAGCAACGGCTCGAACGGGCGAAACTGCTCCTCGCCCGGCCCGAACTGCCGGTCGTCGAGGTTTCACTTCGCTCCGGCTTCAAGAATCAAAGCCACTTCACATCGTGGTTCCGCAAATACACCAAATTCACGCCAAAGCTCTGGCGCGATCTAAAGCTCGCCTAAATATAAACCGCAAGCAGAGAACATTTTCAGCAATGACCTGAAAGACCGCGGGTTCTCGTCTTTCCTATCGTTACATTAGGCACACTTGCCAAAATAGGAGATAGGAAATGCGATCATTCGTTTTATTTGCGGTACTGATTCTTCTCCCCGTCCTTTCCAATGCCCAGAGCGTCGATGCCCTTCAGGTATTCGAGAAAGCAGTCGCCGAATCGCACACCGGCGATCACGCAAAAGCTCTGGCAGGCTTCGAACGCACGCTCGCGATCATTGAACGCGATCATTCA
>DAIOWA010000387.1:0-3765 GCA_036758705.1 Pyrinomonadaceae bacterium
TCATTGGATCGCGGCTAAGGAATTGGCGGATGTCGTTCTCGTGGACATCGTCGAGGGCGTGCCGCAGGGCAAGTCGCTCGATCTGGCTCAGGCGGCTCCGATCGACGGTTTCGATGTGAAGCTCGTCGGTGCGAATTCGTATGAAGAGACGGCCGGTTCGGATGTGGTCATCATAACCGCGGGACTTCCCCGTAAGCCCGGGATGAGCCGCGACGATCTCTTGAAAACGAACTCGGACATCGTCGGCGCGGTCACCGAGCAGGTCGCGAAGTATTCGCCTGACGCGTTCATTATCGTCGTTTCGAATCCGCTCGACGCGATGACGCAGGTCGCATTCCGCAAGTCAGGCTTCCCGAAAAACCGCGTGATGGGTATGGCCGGCGTTCTCGACGCGGCTCGTATGCGCTGCTTCCTGGCTGAGGCGTTGAACGTTTCGGTCGAGAACGTGACGGCGTTCGTGCTCGGCGGACACGGCGATACGATGGTTCCTCTGCCGCGTTATTCGACCTGTGCCGGTATCCCGATCACCGAACTTCTGCCGGCTGACCAGATCGAGCAGATCGTTACGCGTACCGCAAACGGCGGTGCCGAGATCGTCGGTTTGCTGAAGACCGGTTCGGCCTTCTATGCTCCGTCGCTCGGAGCGGTCGAGATGGCTGAAGCGATCTTGAAAGACAAGAAAAAGATCCTTCCCTGCGCGGTTTTCCTCGAGGGCGAATACGGCGTCTCGAACCTCTTCGTCGGCGTGCCGGTCAAACTCGGCAAGAACGGCGTCGAGCAGATCATCGAGATCAATCTGACCAACGACGAACGTGCTGCTCTGCATAAGTCTGCCGGTGCGGTTCAGGAGTTGATCGACGTTCTTGGGATCTGAGATTTGAAATTTCAGATTTGAGATTTGAGATTTGAAAGGCCGCCCGGATCCGGGCGGCCTTTTTATGTCCGCGCACCTCGTATGTTTACCAACTGGCCGCCCGCTTACGCAGGCGGTTCTGACCGGTCGGTCAGGGTGACCGAATCGGTCAGTCAGAGTGGTTGAACAGCGTTCAACAGCGATAGGCCTGATTCATCTAACCTCCCTATTTTCACAATTTAGCTCAGTGGCACATACCTTGTAATAGGAATGGCGACGGCACGAGTCCGTCAGCGGGTCGACCGACCCGACTGGAGCTAGATAATGAATCGCACATCCAACCGCACTAACATCCTCCGAAAGGCGATATCGATTTCGCTGATCGCTGCGTTCATCCTCACTAACGCGGCCGTATCAGCGGTATTCGCCTCCGACGTCCCGTCGATCAACGTAAAGTTTGTAACCGATCTTACTCAGCTTGGCCGTGAAGGAAGACTGCGTGAGAGTCTGGGCTTCGAAGCGGAAGTTAATTCCGTTATCGCGGCGCTGGAGAAAGGCGGCAAACAACCCGTGATCGTAGATGATAACGGAACCGTTCAAGACGAGATCGTCGAGCAGATCGCCATTCGGCTTGCAGCAGACAAGGACAATAAAAAGTCGCTGCTCAAGCTGGAGACGACTTCGCTGTATTCGAACCTTCGCGATGCGGATAAGTTTGATGCGGCGGTTGCTTCGATCGTCGATACGGTTCTCGCTACGAAAGGAACGAGCGTTCTCTTCGTTGAAAGCCTGACGGCACTTGCGAGTGCAAAGCGTCAGAATACGGCATTTGTCGGTGCGGTCAGAAGCGGAAAGCTCAAGCTGATCGGTGCGTCGACGTTTGCTGCGTACGAAGAAGAGATCGCGGGTGACGCAGAACTTAGCAAGCTTTTTCAGGTCGTGCCGGTCGTGCGTCCGGCGGCGAATAATGAAGCCCGCAACTCTGTCGAAGAGCCGGCTTCGGACTTCCGCGGCGACAATGTCTCGCCCGATCTGCGTCAGATGATGGCTGCCGATCCGATGGGATCGAAGCGGCTGGATGTGATCTTACAAGCGAAGGACGCGTCAAATCCGACCCTTCGTACCCTCCTTTCAAACGGCTCCGCCAAGATCGTGAGCCGCATCGGTAAGAGCGATACGCTCGTCGTCAACGCCTCCCTCAGTTCGATCAGCGAACTCGCCACAAGCGGTTTGATCAACTATGTCTCACCCGATCGTGCGACTGTGGGTGCCGGCCACGTCGAGACCACGTCGGGTGCGGCCGCCCAACGTCAACAGTCGGGCGGTCTTCTTAACCTGGGATGGAAGCTTGACGGAACCGGCGTGGGCATCGCGGTGCTCGATTCCGGCATCTTTGCCCAGCACAGCGGATTTAAAGATTCGCTCGGCCTGTCGCGTATCAAGGCGAACGTCAATTTTACTGACGATGGCAATCGAGACGGCTACGGACATGGTACACACGTCGCCGGCCTGGCAGCCGGTAACGCGGGCAAGGGCGGCGGATCGTATCGCGGTGTCGCTCCGGATGCAAGCATCATCAGCGTCAAGGTCCTTAACAACGAAGGCGTCGGACATACGTCATGGCTGCTGAACGGAATGAACTGGGTGCTGCAGAATCGTGCAGCTTACAACATCCGCGTCGTGAACCTTAGCCTCGGAACTCTCGCGATCGACACCTATACGAACGATCCGCTTTGCCGCAAGGTGAAAGAACTTTCCGAAGCGGGCATCGTAGTCGTTGCTGCGGCCGGAAACATGGGACGCGGGCCGAACGGCATGAAGCAGTACGGCACGATCCACTCGCCCGGCAACAGCCCGTGGGCGATCACCGTCGGCGCGTCGAACGGTTACGGAACCGACGGCCGCGGTGATGATACGATCACGACCTACACATCACGCGGACCGACACGCAGCTTCTTTACCGATGCGAACGGTAACCGCATTCACGATAACCTGACCAAGCCGGACCTCGTCGCACCGGGCAACGACATCATCTCGTATCGCCCCGGCACGAGCTTGCTCGGATCGCTCAGCCCTGAGTTGGTCCTTCCGCTCGGACTGCTTGAGACGAACGCGGACGGAATGATGTATCAGAGCGGCACGTCGATGTCGGCCCCGATCGTTTCGGGTGCGGCGGCAATGCTGCTCGAATTGAATCCGAAGCTGACGCCGCAGATGGTCCGGATGCTTCTGCAGTATTCGGCTCAGCCGATCGCGGGTGCCAACACCTTCGAGCAGGGTGCAGGTCAGCTCAATATCGAAGGTGCGGTTCGCCTTGCCAAAGGGCTGAGAACGGACGTCGACTTCAACACGATTTCGCGTAACTCTTCGATGATGGTCGGGGGCTGGACAATGCCGACGGCCTCGACGACGATCGATGGCCACACGTTCCCGTGGGCACAACTCGTTCAGGCGAATTATTCGTACATCACCGGTCAGAATCTTGTATCGCGATACCAGTCGGTATACAAAAAAGGATCAGTCTTTAGCAGCGGCGTGACGCAGTCCGGCGGACTCTTCACCCTCGACCCCGACTACTACTCCAACGGCCTCAAAATCTCGTCGAACGTCGTATTGAGCGACGGCGGTGCGGAGGGCAGCGGTCAAGTGCTGATGTCATCCGGCGTTCTCGTCGGTGACGGCGTATTGGTCGGCGATGGAGTTCTGGTCGGCGACTGGTTCGTGCCGAACGGCGTTCTCATTGGCGATGGTGTCCTGATCGGTGATGGCGTATTGATCGGCGACGGTGTGCTGATCGGCGACGGCGTTCTCATCGGCGATGGTGTTTTGATCGGCGACGGTGTGCTGATCGGCGACGGCGTTCTTATCGGCGACCGAACCGCAAAAATGAGATAGGTTTCCCCCAACTGAAA
>DAIOWA010000388.1:0-3764 GCA_036758705.1 Pyrinomonadaceae bacterium
GAAAGCCCCTAAAGGTCGTCGAACACGGCAAGCTTGACCAAAAACAACTCACACGAGAATTACTGACCGAGAGCGATCTCGACATCATTGCCCACGAGAACGGCCTTGAGGACCGCCACGATATCGACCGCCTCGTAATAGACACGAACGGAACATTTCTTGTCGAAGGAAAAGACGAGATAAAGGACGCCCGATTCAAACGAGAGGTCCTCGGTAAGATCGATCAATTATCGAAACAGTTGAATGAGCTCAACGCTGCTCTTCGGGTCGGGAAGTCATAACCGTTTTGAGGTCTCCTTTCGCGCTTCAGACGGAAACACGACCGTTAGGGAGTGTGTCCAACTCAACCGAGAATCAAACCCAACAATACCGTATCAACTCGACCGGTACGCGTAGACGCCCGATACGACCGCCTCGGACACACTCCCTAACGGTCGTGCTTCTGCCTGGGTTTTGCGTTCAACGCAGCGATGCACGAAACTAGTTCGTTATGACTGTTCGAGTTCGTTTCGCTCCGTCGCCGACGGGTTATCTGCATATCGGATCGGCGCGCACAGCGCTTTTTAATTATTTGTACGCTCGGCATACGGGCGGAAAGTTTCTGCTGCGTATCGAGGATACGGACCTCGCGCGTTCGACCGAAGAATCCACGCAATCGATCCTTCAAGGCCTTGAGTGGCTCGGGTTCGCGCCGGATGAGGAGATCGTTTTCCAGTCCGACAACGCAGACAAACATCGGGCGATCGCTCTAAAGCTGCTCGAAGAGGGCAAGGCTTATCGCGACTTTACACCGAAGGAAGAAAAGGTCGAGGGCAGCGTCAAGGACGCGATCAAGGAACGGGCTCGTGCCGCCGGCGATCAGAAGAGTATGCGGGACAATCCGTTCCGCGATATCACTGAGGTCGAAGCGGAAACCCGCATCGCCAACGGCGAGCCGTTTGCGATCAGGCTGAAGGTTCCGATGGAGGGCACGACCTCATTCGAAGACGGCGTTTACGGCCTGCAGGAACGCGATTACGCCGAGACCGAAGATCTCGTTCTTCTCCGCTCGGACGGCCATCCGCTCTACAATCTCGCGGTCGTTTGCGACGACATCGAGATGGGCATCACCCACGTCATCCGCGGCCAGGATCACCTGACGAATACGCACAAGCAGATCCTGATCTATCGCGCGCTCGGCGTCGAACCGCCGACGTTTGCTCATCTTCCGCTCATAATGGCGCCGAACAAGGGCAAGCTTTCCAAGCGAAAGCACGGCGAGGTCGTTTCGATGACGACGTATCGCGATGCAGGGTTTCTCGCAGAGGCGTTCAGGAATTTCCTCGCGTTGCTTGGATGGTCGGCGGGTGAAGAGAAAGAGATCTATTCGCTGGACGAGTTGATCTCGAAATTTTCACTCGAAGGTATCCATCGTTCGAACGCGGTTTTCAATTTCACCGAGGGCGATGCCCGAAAATGGACCGACGACAAGGCGATGTGGATGAATGCCGAATACATCCGAACGATGCCGCTCGGCGATCTGCTGCCGCACGTGAAGGCTGAGTTGAAATCGGCGAAATTATGGCGTGAGGAGTACGAACCCGACGGCCGAGCGTTGGTCGCGACCGTGCCTTCCACCGAATCGCAGGCGTTCGAAGCGTCAACGGAGATCGCCGACCGTCCTGAGGCGATCGCAATCGAACCCCTGGAGGTCGGTACATACGATTGGTACATCCGCACCATCGACGCCATCCGTTCACGCTTTTTCACGCTCAAGGATTTCTCCTCGCAGGGCCGCGCCTACTTCAGCGAGGATTTCGACTTTAACCACGCGGCGGTCGAGAAGAATCTGAAAGCTTTCCCAGAGTTGATGGAATGGCTGCCGGAGTTATCTATGCGTTTCAGGCATGAGTTCGGCAACGAGGGCTCGCTTCCATTCACGGAGGAAAACATCGAAGGGGTAATCAAGGCGTTCACCGCGGAGAAGGGTACGAAACTCGGCGTCATTATGAACGGAGCCCGCACCCTTCTGACCGGCGTCTCGGTTGGCCCATCAATGCTTACGGTCTTTGAAATTATCGGCCTCCAACGCACGATGGTCCGCCTCCTGGGCCGGATCGCGTGGAATCAGGCCGAGGTTGTAGCCGAGTAACGATCCTGTGCCGGCGCTTGTGCACCGTTCTTAGTCTAATGGACGACTTGCTCACAATTCTTCTGGTTTTCGCCGTTTTGATCTTCCTTATTTTCGCTGTCCTGGCGATATCCGTTGGAATGTTTGGAATGATGCGACGCCAAGCCGGGGCGAATCTCCAGTTCTGGCAGCATATCGGTGATAAGCTCGGATTGAGTGTTAACGAGAATCTTTTGACAAATTTTCCGAACCCAAGATTTGGCCGTTCAGGCGATCCGAATACACGGAAGCTGAGTGGTAGATGGAAAGGTCGGGAGATCGTTCTGGCGGGCGGCAGGAAATCACGGGTAACTCCTTTTTCGTCTCGGGGAAATTATCGAAAATTTCCATTCACCTATTGCATCGCCTACTTCCCTTCACAATTAAGGTTGTTGCTCGATATCCAGTCTCCGCGTTCTCTCGCCTCGGATATACAGCCGGTCGGGCTTAAGCCCTTCGACAACAATTTTAAGGCGAGCTGTTACGACCCTGGCACTCTCCGGTCGATACTGCTTTCCTCGGGCCCATCCATCGGGACGCAAAGCATAGCGCAGGACTTACTTGCTGCTCGGAACAGTTTCTCCCGCATAGAGGTAAACGATCGTTTTGTCTACCTCGAACGTGACGGACGTATCACTGATGACGCTGCCCTCCGTCAGATGCTCGATGGAGCGGTTTATTTTGCGGATAGGTTTATCTCGGCCCGTGCGGCATTACCTTTGGCCCCATGGGAAACGCAACTGATCGCAATTTGGCGAATATTTGCCAGAGAGAATGGTTTGGAATTCGACGTATCGACATTTTCGATCCGCGGCCGTTATGCCGGATTTGACGTCGATGTTCATCTCACAACCGAACACGGCAAGTGGCAAACGATCTTCAAGCTTACCTTTCCACAAGATCTCGGCCTTGGCTTACAAATCATCCCCCGAGCTCTCAGTACAAGTGTCGCTTCCTGGTTCGATGGGATTCCCGATCTTAAAATCGGCAACGAAGGCTTTGACCGTGAATTTATCACATCAGCCTGGCGGTCCGAGGCGGCAGCGAAAAACATTCTAAACGAGAATTTGTGTCTAGAGTTGCAAAGCCTCGGAGCCGCAGTCTCCGGGTTACACGTTAACGACACCGAGATCTTTGCCAGCACGGACACGATTGTAACTGACCCAAGGCTGCTATATGCCTATCTTGACCAGATCCAGTCGGTTGCCTCGGCGTTTAATTCGAGTAAATTCATAAACCGCCAATAGTAGGGTCATCGGTCTTGTAGGGCTTTATCCCATCCGAATTCGCTTTCTCACTTCCTGCAAGAAGCAGGAACGGTGCCGCGAGGAATTGCACGATCGACGTTGCAATATAGCTTGCTGGATATCCCCAAAGCTCGGCGACACGGCCGAGACCGGGTTGGGAAATGACGCCGCCGAGCGAGCCCAGAAGGTTGTCAGCGGAGAGGACGGTCGCACGCTGTTCGGATGGCACGATGCCGTTGACGTAAGCCTGCCGCACAGGAACCGCCGCCGACCACGCTACCGCCCAGATCGCGAGAAAGATGAGTACCAGCCAGAAATTCCCGACAAGCCCGATCACAAGCAAAGCGACAGAACTGATCAGCACACCG
>DAIOWA010000389.1:0-3760 GCA_036758705.1 Pyrinomonadaceae bacterium
TACTGTCGAGGCCAACGGCGACAACGAACTGGTGATCAAGCGTGCATTCAACGCACCAAAGGAACTGGTGTTTCAGGCTCACACCGAATGCAAGCATCTCAAACGCTGGATGTTCGGCCCGGATGGCTGGAGCCTGGATGTGTGCAGCATTGATCTAAACGTGGGCGGTAAGTATCGATGGGTGTGGAAGAAGGGCGATATCGAAATGGGTGCGGGCGGCGAATATCGCGAGATCGCGCGGCCGGATCGGATCGTTTGCACCGAGCAGTTCGACGATCCCTGGTATGCCGGCGAGGCAGTTTCGACGTTGACCATGGAAGAGAGCGGCGGTGTAACGACGCTGACGAACACGATGCGTTATGTTTCGAAAGAAGCACGCGATACTGTTCTTCAGTCGCCGATGGAAGAAGGCCTTTCGCTCGGGTTCGACCGTCTGGAAGCGTTGTTAACCGAAGCCGCGAGCGCTGCTGCAGGAGAATAAGGATGAGCAAGACGACGACATTTCTAACGTTCTCGAGCGGCGGTGCCGATGCGGTCGAGTTCTATTGCTCACTCTTCGAAAACGCCAAAGTCCATGGAATGTATCGTCACCCGGGCGGCGGCCCGCTGCCTGCGGGGGCGTTGCTTCACGGATCGTTCGATATCGATGGACAGCGATTCATGGCGATGGACGGCGGCGATCATTTCAAGTTTGCTGAAGGCATCTCGATCCTTGTTAACGCCGAAACGCAGGACGAGATCGACCGATTGTGGGAAGCGTTGACGGCGGACGGCGGTGAGCCCCGCCGCTGTGGATGGTTGAAGGATCGTTGGGGAGTATCGTGGCAGATCGTTCCGCCGGTGCTAGGCCAACTGTTGGGCGGGCCTGATCGCCCACGCTCGGGACGCGTGATGCAGGCGATGCTGAAGATGGACAAGCTGATCATTGCGGACCTTGAAAATGCGTAGGATGATGGCGGAAAGAGGACCTATGAAAGCAGAGATACAAACCTATAACGATGGGCTTCACGACAACGATCGGGCGATATGCGACATCCTCGCCAGGGAGATAACCCGCGGCTTGCCAAACGCGGAGAATAAGATCTGGCATGCTCATCCGGTATGGTTTCTCGACGGTAATCCGATCGTCGGTTACAGCAAGCAGAAACCGGGCATTCGTCTGATGTTTTGGAGCGGGGCAGATTTTGATGAAGAAGGACTCAACGTCCCGCCGAAAAAATTCCGGGACGCGTCGATCTTTTATAACGATATAGCCGAGATTGATGCAAAGACCCTCACACGATGGTTGCGAAAGTCGAAAGAGATCCAGTGGGATTACAAGAACATTCAGAAGCGGAAGGGACGCCTGGAACGGCTTAAGTAGTACGGAAAATAGATGCTAGTATGAAGAGGTTCCTCGGTTCGAGGAGCCTCATTTTGTTATGGCAATACTTCGAAAGCGGGAAATTGAGAATCTCGAACAGATGAACGGGGAAGAGCTTCAGGGCTTTCTCGATACGCTTCCGGCCGGACCCGAAACCGTCGGCGAACTGCTCGATTTTCTCGAGGACGAACTCTACGACCGCGAATGCAACCACAGCCTTCAGCTCTCAATGAAGTTTATGATGGACCGCGGGCTAAACTTTCCGAAGTTCACCAGTTGGCTCAACAACAACGGCGGCTACTGCGACTGCAAAGTAATGGAACAGATCGCCCCGATCTGGAGGAAGAAATTCGGTGATGACTAGACTTTCATCAAATTCAACTGCATCCGTACTCCAATAAAAACTTCTTGCATTTCAGTTCACCTTTCACAATAATTGCGGCGTTCGGATGAAACGATCCGTCAGGATCTTCATTCCGGAAAGGAGGCCCAAATGTTAACGTCGGCTGATAATTATGCGAAAGAGGATTGCAGATGGTGCAGCGGTTCCGCGATCGACTATCTAACCGGAAATCCGTGCGCTGTCTGTCACGGTCAGGGAATCGTGCTGGTAACGATGCCGCCGAAATCGTGCGTGGCTTGTGAAGGTTCGGGCAGAGTCTCGCCGGATGAAGAGAGCCCCTGTCTTGCGTGTCAAGGAAGCGGCTGGGCCGAGCGATTTTCAGCCCACGCGGTTGGTTAACCCGTTTGACGTTTTACGCTCCGTGATTTCCTCGAAGCATCTGAGTGGGTGTGATAGATTAAATTCATGGTGACTGTAACCGAACATAAGTATGTCGTCACCGACCAGCGGATCCTGGGCGGTGAGCCGGTTATCAAAGGGACACGAACCCCGATCCGGGCGATCGTGGAGATCTACCGGCTGGGGACCCCACCCGAAGAGATCCCGACGCATCTTCCGCACCTGTCACTTGCGCAAATTTTTGACGCGCTATCTTTTTATTCTGACAACAGCGAGTTGATAAACAACTACATCAAGAAGAATCAGCCTAACGTTGACTCGGAACTATCGCTAGATGAGTGACAGCCAATTCATCAGGCTGTATCTAGATGAAGACGTTAGTGTGCTTGTCGCGGCAATGATCCGCGCTCGCGGATTCGACGTATTGACGACGGTTGAAGCAGGGAATCGTGGTGCGAGCGATGAAGAGCAACTGGAGTTCGCGAGCGGTGATGGCCGTGTATTGCTAACCCATAATCGAGTTGATTTCGAAAGGCTTATCGTCGGTAGGTTTGATTCGGGCGTCGATCATTCCGGTCTGATGATCGCGGTCCGGCGAACGCCTGCCGAAATTGTTGCTCGATTGCTGCGGCTTTTAAGCGAAATGACCGAAAAAGAAATGGCCAACCAGGTCCGATATCTCTAAAGCAACTCCTTCAAGTATCTACCCGTGTGCGAATCGGCGTTCGTTGCGATCTCTTCTGGCGTGCCGACCGCGACAAGATTCCCGCCGCCGACACCTCCTTCGGGGCCGAGGTCTATCAGCCAATCCGCAGTTTTGATCACGTCGAGGTTGTGTTCGATCACGAGCAGGCTCGCGCCGTTGTCGATCAGCGCGCGGAATGCGGCGAGAAGCTTGTTGATGTCTTCGAAGTGAAGGCCGGTCGTCGGCTCGTCGAAGATGAATAGCGTCTTCGAATTGCTCGTTTGAGCAAGGTGCGACGCGAGTTTAACTCGCTGGGCCTCACCGCCGGAAAGAGTCGTCGCGGACTGGCCAAGCCGTAAGTATCCGAGCCCGACTGCATCCAGAACCTTCAGTTTATTTACGATCTTCTTTGCGTCCTTAAAGAACATTATCGCTTCACGAACGGTAAGATCGAGAGCCTCGGCGATGTTCTTGCCCTTGTACTTGATCGCGAGAACTTCCTCACGAAATCTGGTTCCGCGGCAGTCTTCGCATGTGAGTTCCACGTCCGCTAGGAACTGCATCTCGACAACAACCGTGCCGCTGCCCTGACACGTTTCACATCGCCCGCCGGGGACGTTGAACGAGAAGTGCGAAGAAGCAAATCCCTTCGTTTTCGCACCCTGCGTTGCTGCAAAAACTTCGCGAATCGCGTCGTACGCTTTGATATACGTAACCGGGTTCGAACGCGGCGTGCGGCCAATCGGCGATTGGTCGATGTCAATCACCTTGTCGAGAAATTCGAGGCCCTCGATCCGCTCATGCGGAGCAGGCACCTCGCGCGCGCCATTGATGCGCCGCGCCGCCGCCTTGTACAGCGTTTCGATGAGAAAGGTCGACTTGCCACCGCCCGAAACCCCCGTCACCGCAGTAAACATGCCAAGCGGGATTTCAGCAGTCACATTCTGCAGATTGTTGCCATGCGCACCAA
>DAIOWA010000390.1:0-3759 GCA_036758705.1 Pyrinomonadaceae bacterium
GAAATTGTCTGCGACGTTTCGGAAGATTCCGACAAGATCGGGGAGCCGGATGATAACTATCACTCCGGGCTCCCCGAGCGGTCTGGCTGATCTAGCCGTTATTTGTTAGGTGATGCTGCCGGTTTCGAAGCAGGCGACGAGGCTGGTGAAGAAGCCGGTGATGCTGCCGGTTTGGTGGCCGCATCAGCCTTCCTACAGAACCCTTCACTACCCTTGGTAATGACCACGCAATTGGTCTCCTTATCGAAGCCCTTCATGCCCGTTTCGGCACCGGTCGCGGCCTTAACGGTCTCGACCCTGCCCTTGCGTGTGAACTCGATCGCGCGATCTTTCGCCGTTCCTTCAAATTTCTCCGCCTTATCAAGGTCTTTGATCTCGACCTCAAACTTACGCGGAAGCTGCTGTTTACCGTCTCCTCCCATCTTTTCGGTGACCGAAAGATACGTACCCTCAGGCCCATCCCATTTACCGATCAGCTTTTGAACAGCCGCTTCGCCCGGATTTGCTACCTCAGGCGATATTGCAGGGCTCTGAGTCACTGCCGGGGTTGAGGTCGTGTTCGGAGCTTTAGGCGGTTCCGGCGTGGTACACGCTCCGACCATAAACGCTGCTATTGCAGCAGTTGCAAGCAGGAGAGGTCTTCTCAATTTTGATGTGTTCATTACATTTCCTTGCCGAATGGTTCGGCGTCGGTCATCCCCTTGAGCGGTTCTTTCCAGACGAGCCGGGTCAACCATCGAAAAAGCTCGTCCCCGCGATAGCTTCAATAACTGAAGCAAACACAGCCGGATGATGTTAAGCTACTGACAGCATTATACTTACCGCCATTCGGCGGCCCACGTAAATCGCTGACGAATCAACTTTCTATCAACACTGCGCCACGTAGAACGAGCCCGGATCGATTACTTGCAAACTATTTTCAGCTGCAAAGGTCCTTATTTACGTAGGTCTTTTTCCCTCTCGCATTCACGAAATAACAACCGCCCTGCGGCCCTTTGACGTATGTCCGGCCAGGTACCTTAACCGCCTTTTCTGCCTTTAGCTCTGGCTTGCTCTCAGCCGCCTCCGGTTTAGGCTTAGGGATAGCTGTTGCCTGCCACGCAACCGCCTGCCAGCGGCCCTTTCTCCTGACGAACGTTCCCGTGTTCAGAAACTCGCTCACGTCCGTTGAACCGTCTTTCTTTGTCGTCTTCCCGACGAGTTTGAACGCAACAACGGCAGTGCTTCCGTAAGTGTGGACCTGAACGTTCTCCGCCGAATATTCCGATACCGGATCGTCAGGTTTCGGTGCGGTTGCCGAGCGCACGCCCTTCATCAGATCGACTTTCGTTATCCGCGAACCGGCCGAGCGAGTGTAGATCAGATCCTCCGCCCAAAACTTGTCGTGGACGGCTGCATCGTTCTTTCCCGCTCCGACCAGAAACTCATTCAACAGAGCAGTTAACTCCGCGGTCGTCTTCGCCGATTGGGCGGCTATCGACCCGCCGAAGATCAACACGGCAATAAGCAACGCGACTGCTTTATTCATCGTCGTCATCGTCAACAAACGCCTCCGGATTACAGGTTTTGCAAAGCGGCTCGACCTTAGGGATCGTGTCGCTGTCATCGCGAACGAGCACATTGCAGTTCGGACACATTGCGTTTCGATGTCGGCATTCCAGATCGTAAGATTTGCCGCCTTCGCGTTCGCCAACGAACGTAACGGTCGTTTCCTTCCCGCAAATACCGCAGGTAACGGCTGATCCAGCTTCAAACATAAGTTCTTCTCCAAGCTTTTCGAGGTGTACGGTAAACGTGCGCCGATATCGGAACCTATCGCGCACGAGATGGTTGAACAGTAGCCCAATATAACAGCTTTTGTCCCTGGAATCCCCGTAAGTTATTGAAAATCTTCCTGGGAACGCTGATTGCCTCTTTTCATAAGCAAAATCAAAGTGTCTTCGAACGAATGGGGGAATTTATGCGAAGAAGTTACGTTTCAAAATTAGCCGTTGCCGCACTGGCTCTCGTAGCGATGATGGGCGCCGGCAGTGATGCGTTCGGCCAAGGCCGTGGTCGCGGAAACAGCGGTGGAAATCACGGCGGCGGAAACCGGGGAGGTGGGCAGGCTCAGCGTCAACAGCCGCAGCAGCGTCAGGAAAGGCCTCAGCAGCAGGCTCGAGGCGGTTGGCAGCAGCAGCGTCAGGAGCGTCCAGCTCAGCAACAAAGACCGCAGCAAAGACAGCAGCAATGGGGCGGACCGCAGCAGAGGCAACAGCAACCTCAGCGGCAGCAGGGCCGGGATCGCGGGCAGATGATGCAGCAGATGCGTCAACAGCAGGAAGCCCGTCGTCGGCAGATGATGAACGAGATGAATTCCCGCCGTCAGCAGGCTCAGCAGCAACAGAGGCAGCAGCGACAGGCTCCGCAGATCGAACGTCGCCAGCCGATGTGGCAGATGCCGCGCAGACAGGAGCGCGGTCAGGAACGTCGTGCAGAGCGTCAGCGTCCGCAGCAGCAGATGCCGGACCGGATCGATCGCGGTCAGGGACGTGACCGTCAGATGAACGACCGTAAGCAGCGACAGGCTCGAATGCCGCAGATGCGGCAGGATCGAGATGAGCGAGGCAGCCGACAGTCGGCCACCGAACGCCTTTCACGCATCCAGCAGATGGCGAATGATCGGAGATCGGACCGCCGTGGATCCAATCGCGTCTCCAGTGATCAGCCGGCTTGGCTCGGTGGGTCCGGCGATCGCCGCGACCGTAGGTTTGAGCGTCGCGAAATTGGTGAAAATCGGCAGCAGAACGATGGCCGTCGATGGGATCGCGATAGAGATAGAAATAGAAGCCGTGACGGCGACAACTGGTGGAAGAACCGCCGCGGAGACCGTCGTGATCGCGACTCAAGCTGGCTATGGGGCCGCGGATCGTATGATGGCTACAAGAATTACGGCCAATACCGAAGCGCTCAGGTCCACGCCCGTAATGCGGAGCGAAAGTGGAACCGCGACTGGGATTCGTCACGCTATTACGATGGCTACTATGACGATGACTATGACACCCGTTATAGCGTCATCCGCAACATCGTCAGAACGCGGATCTACAACACCTATGACGACAGCTGGTATTCCCCGAGCTATTCCAGCTACTACTACGGAACGCCGTATGAGCCGGTCTACGGTTCGCCGTTGACGGTCAACTACATCTACTACGGCACGCCGTACTACTCGCAGCCGAGCTACTACAGCTACGTGCCGCAGTACGGCTATTACGATCCGTACTATGGCTACGACAGTTATCCGTCGTACACGAGCTACTCGAATTACGGTGATTACTACCCGTCATATTCATCCTATGGCGGTTACTATCCGACGTATTCGAACTACGGATACTACGACCAGGGGTATGGCTATAGTGATCCTTACTCGAGTTATGTAAATGATCTTCCGATAGGAGGCCTCGTTTCACAGATCGCGGGCAACAGCTTTCTCAGCGAACTGCTCGGCAGCTTCCTGCAGCAGGGTTACGACCAGGGATATATGGATGCCCAGTACGCCCGTGAATACGGATACGGCGAAGATTCGTACTACGATCCGTACGCGTACAGCGACACGTCATACGACAGCTATTCTCTGAACGCGGCCGAAAATCGACGCATCTTCAGCGAGGGTTATGAAGCTGGTTATCGCGACGCGATGACCGCTCGCAATGACGACTATTATCCTTATGAGGATAGCCAGCCGGACCTGATCGGGCTTCTCATCGGTAATGTGCTGAG
>DAIOWA010000391.1:0-3752 GCA_036758705.1 Pyrinomonadaceae bacterium
AAAACTTACTGCAACACAAATGCTAATCAAGAATTAGCTCTTGCTGCCTAGTTAACTCTAGCTACAGCAATGTCTTACCGGAAGTCTGCTTGATGCGACCGGCTAAGGCATAACTCAGTTCAAGCTAGGGCGCGTCCACCACCTGCGGGCGTGTTCGAATCGTTAGTCAGGTTAGTTTTTGGCAAGGTTCGCTGGTTTGCTTACTTGCCGAAGATGAAATTTAAGCAAATCAGCTAAGCGTGTAGATTTCACTGGTCGCAACCTTTGGATGCGGGTTCGATTCCCGCCGCCTCCACCATCAATTTCGAATTGCGGATTTGGGATTTCAGATCTCAAATCCGCGATCGCATTTAACGCGGCTGTTTTAGATGCTTTGTGGTTTCGTCGGTAACGCTGTACGGAATTGATGAGGCGAGGTCGTTAGTTGTTTCCGCGGGTGAAAGATATGCCGGCGTCGGCGGAGATTTGAGTGCGTTCGGAACGTCGGGCGAGGTTGTGTCATGAACGGCTTTCTTCGTTCCTTTCTTGCTGACGACCATGCCGTTGAAGACGAGTGCGGCACCGACGAAGAGTGGGATAACCCCTGCGAGCCATACACGGCCGAGGATAACTGCCGCAATATCCGATACGGCACCGCTTGCAATAAGGCCCTGCATAAAGACGTAAAGAAAGATCATCAGGGCAACGCCGACGCTGCCGGTGATGACGCCTGCCTTTATTTCGTTCTGCCGCTTGGTCTCGGGTGTGATGCCTCGCAGACGCTCCATCGCGGCCTCGCGTTTGACCTGTTCTTCGCCGGACATAAACATTTCGGCGACCCAGGTCTTGCTCCAATCGAACTTCTCGTCCGACTCGTCCCGCGATGACATTACGCGTCTGAGCGCGTGCAGATTAGCGCCGCACTGTTTGCAGAATTTCAGCTCGTCGTTTTGTGTCGATCCACACAGGGGACAGAACATATCTTGCAATTACAGTAACTGAACGTTTCGGGTCACTGAAAAGTTCGATCGTTTGATTCCCGTTCATTCTAGCTGCTTAACGCATTTCTTTGTAGCTCGAATAATTTGTTGATCCCAGCCTCAGCGAGGACGAGCATCTCGTCCATCTGCTCGCGTGAGAAAGGTTCGCGCTCGGCGGTGCCCTGGAGTTCGATGAACTTTCCGGTGCCCGTGCAGACGACGTTCATATCAACCTCGGCGGTGGAATCTTCCGCATACGCGAGATCGAGGATCGGCGTTTGCTCGATGATACCGACACTGACTGCCGCGACTTCGCTAATGATCGGCGAGGTCTTGATGATGTTGTTCTTCATCAACTTGCGGCACGCGAGTGCGAGAGCCACATACGCTCCGGTGATCGAGGCACAGCGAGTTCCCCCGTCGGCCTGGATGACGTCACAGTCGATATAGATCTGGCGTTCGCCGAGCAGTTTTGTATCGACGATCGCCCGCAGGCTGCGGCCGATAAGCCGCTGGATCTCCTGCGTACGTCCCGATGGACGCTGAGTTTCACGTTGGGTGCGCGTATTGGTTGCTCGCGGAAGCATCGCGTACTCAGCCGTCACCCAGCCCAGTCCCTTATTGCGAAGGAACAGAGGTACGCGGTCTTCGACACTAGCGGTGCAAATAACCTTTGTTCCCCCAACCTCGATCAGAGCCGATCCCTCAGCATAAGGAGAAATATTGGGAGTGATCTTTGTATTGCGGATCTGGTCGACGCCTCGTGCGTCTGGTCTCGTGTAAGTCATAAAAGTGAAAATGTGAAAAAGTGAAAATGTGAAAAAGTTACTCGACGTTCAGTGAATCTGAACTTTTTCACTCTCAATCTTTTTCACTTTTACCCTTTAGCTCGTCCCCGCCATAGATCTCGATCGCTTCGAGCTTCGATGGCTGGCTGCCAAGAAATCGTTCGGCTACGCGCGCGAAGCGTTCGGCGGCGTCCGTTACGTAAAAATGGTCGAGGTCGTCGCACAGTCTGCGTTCGCCTTCGAAACCTGCAGGATTGGCAAGGTCTTTTTCGACCAAAAGCCTTTTAACCTCTTCCGCCGTCGCGATGCCTGAATCAATTAGGGTAACATTTTCGCCCAAGGTCTGCTGAATTACATCCCGAAGTATCGGATAGTGAGTGCAGCCCAGAACTAGAACATCCGGAGCGAATTGCTTCATCGGCTCGAGGTACTTTAACGCGATCGAAAACGTCTCCGGCTCGGTCGTCCATCCCTCCTCGGCGAGCGGCACAAAAAGCGGACAGCCGAGCTGAAGCACTTCAGCCGAATCCGATACCAGTCTGATCGCTTCAAAGTATGCGTTACTTGCAACAGTTGCTTCCGTGGCGATAACGCCGATCTTCGGGTTCGAGATTTCTCGCGTTTCGTCGACGGCTTTTCGTCCGCCCGGGCCGATCACGCCTACGACGTCCAGCCCGATGCGTTCGCGGATCTTCGGCAACGCCAGCGCCGATGCGGTGTTGCAGGCGACAACCAGCAGCTTGATTCCGAGCGATGCGAGAAATTCTGAGTTTTCGACCGCATATCGTTCAATAGTTGCGAGCGATTTTGTTCCATATGGAACGCGAGCTGTATCACCTACATACACAAAGTGTTCGGTTGGAAGACAGTCGTGCAGGGCTCGGTAGACCGTCAGGCCACCTACGCCGGAGTCAAATATCCCGATAGGTAACGATTTGTCCATAAAAAGCGGTACAACGAACAGTCGAAGCCCGTGGTACAACGATTGCAATTTCCACGCTACCGAAAACTACTGTCGCGGGCAACTGCTGGTTTCCGCGAACCACCTCTGTACTATTCGGTCAACGCTACTTCTGGAAGTCGTGAGTTATTGTCTGTTCTAATGAGGACAGAAGACATTCTCGACGCCCGATACGGGCAATGCATTAGAAATAGTTGTTGACAATATAACTGTGTGTTAATTAGGATTGATTTAGCCCAGTTCAGGGCATTCAATCAAACCCCCAAGTTCTGACGCAAAGACACTGACACAAACCGCAAACGGCCCTGTCAAATTGCCTTTTCGGAAGAACCTGGAATTCCATAAGGACCTCAGGAGGAACTTCCATGACGATCAAGTCAACCTTCGACAATTTGGGTTCGCACAATGGGAATAGTGTCAGTCATACTCCCGACTCCCCAAAAACTTGCCTAACTTTTTCAAAGTCACAATTTGAGCTCAGTTACCGATATCTAATTCGGGCTGATCAATTTCCTGACTGCGGATAAGAGGTCGCTCTTACGCACACGTCCGGGACTAACCATCCGCGCCTTCGATTTTCGAAGGTCTGGATAACGTGTCTCATCTCGTATTGCAAAGCGCGAACTCCTTCACCAGTGACGGGCATTTTAACGCGCGCCTCTGGGTGAATCGCCGGTGCAGTACTTCCACATTTTCGTACCCATCTGCAGGACTTGAAATGATCAATATGAGCAAAAGAAAATTTCTAAACAGCATAACTCTCGCACTAGCGGCGATCCTTTTTTCAGGGCTAATCGTTAGCGCTCAAACGTACAGCGGCGAAGCATTTGCCGGAAAACTCAACACCAAAATAGGAGCCGGCCTTGTCAGTGTCAGCCCTTCGATCCTTGATACAGGAGACCTTCCGGCCGCCGGCGGCGACATCAATCTTGGACCCGCATTAACCGCCGCGATACCCACTTCCGGATCAATACTCAGCCTCACGAGTGCACAGTCCAGGACACGCAGCGTCGCGGTCCCGGCGACGACGCTGTCCACGGCCGG
>DAIOWA010000392.1:0-3751 GCA_036758705.1 Pyrinomonadaceae bacterium
GGTTGTAGTACCCGAGAACGGCGCAACGGGTAAGGTGATCATTCCCGCGACGACACAGATCGATGCCGGAAATGAGACGGCTCTCGAACTTCCGTTTGAAGAAGATCCGATCCCGCCGACGATTGCTGTCGACCAAGCTCCGGGTTTCGAACCAAGCGGTCCGCTCGGCGAGATACCGATCACGCCGGTTGTTCATACGGGCGATCTGAATGGAGCAGCAGCAGAGGCGGCCGACGAGGATCTTGAGGAAGAAGCGGAATCCGTATTCAACCGTCCATCGCAAACATACGAAGGCTATCGGCTGCCGAGCCCGCAGCTTCTGCATTTGCCGCAGCCGCACATCCAGCACAAGGACAGGGAGCTACTCGCGATCGCGGAATCGCTTGCCGAGAAGACAAAGGAATTCAACGTCGCCGGAAAGGTCGTGAATATCTCGCCAGGGCCGGTCGTTACGACCTACGAATTCAAGCCCGATCCGGGCGTGAAATATTCGCGAATCACCGGACTGGTCGACGATCTGTGTCTCGCACTCCGAGCCGAATCGATCCGCATCGACCGCATACCCGGCAAGGCATTCGTCGGTATCGAGGTGCCGAACGAAAAGCGCGAAACCATCGTGCTTCGCGAGATCATCGATCATCGAAAGTTTCATGCTGAAAAGAGCCTGTTGACGATCGCACTCGGTAAGACCATCGACGGCGGGACGTATGTCGCAGACCTCGCGAAAATGCCGCATCTTCTGATCGCTGGAGCTACCGGTGCGGGTAAGTCGGTCGGCGTCAACTCGCTGGTGATGTCGATCCTCTTCAAGGCGAAGCCGGACGAAGTGAAGTTCATCATGGTCGATCCAAAGCGGCTCGAGCTTGGGCTTTACGCAGACATTCCGCACCTTGCCACGCCGATCATCACCGATCCTAAACGTGCCGCGATCTCGCTTAAATGGGCAGTTACCGAGATGGAACGCCGCTACAAAGATCTCGCGGGCTGGGGCGTTCGTAATATCGACGGCTACAACACTGAGGTCAAAAAACGCAACGATGCCGAGCAGTGGGACGACACTGGCGAACCGCACAGGCCTCTTCCGTTCATCGTCATCATCATCGACGAACTCGCCGACCTGATGATGGTCAGCGGCAAAGAGGTTGAAGAATCGATCACGCGACTCGCACAGATGGCTCGTGCCGTCGGCATTCACCTCGTGCTCGCAACTCAACGTCCGTCGGTCGATGTCATTACGGGTTTGATCAAAGCGAATTTCCCGGCGCGTATGTCTTATCGCGTCTCGTCAAAGGTCGATTCGCGAACCATCATCGACGCGAACGGTGCCGAAGGCTTGCTCGGCAAGGGTGATATGCTGTTCCTCCCGCCCGCGACCTCTCAGGTCGTCCGCATTCACGGATGTTATGTCGACGAGGTCGAGATCGGCAAGGTCGTCGCCGAGGTCAAGCGTCAGGGCCGGCCCGAATACGACACGACCATCACCAAGAGCGACGAGGAACTCGACGATTCGGGCGATCTGCCGGGCCGCCGCGATCCGCTGTTCTGGGATGCTCTAAAATGCGTCGTCCAGGCAAAACGCGGCTCGACTTCGCTCCTCCAACGCCACCTCCGTATCGGCTACGGCCGAGCCGCCGCCATTCTCGACGCGATGGTCAAAGAAGGCTACATCGGCGACATGGATGGCTCCACCCGAGCCCGCCCGGTGCTTCAGAAAGCTTATGAAGATCTTGCCGATGTTCAGGAAATGAACTCCTAGTCTTTACGACAGATCCACCAAAATGATGTGATAAATGCGACTCCTCCTTTTAACATTTGTTTTGTCTTTGGTTGGCTGCGGTGCATCATTTATCGCTGACGCTCCACGCCCGAACATTTCAGCTACGGCGTCGCCAAATGTCTCTCCGATACTAAAAGGAGTTTGCGAAAACCTCGACAGTCTCGAAGTAAGAACTAAAGAGGAAGAAAACCGAACAGTTAGCGTTACTATCGACGGAACGCTCATAAAGGCCATTGACGTTCCGCGCCAAATCGAAAGTGGAGTTATGGGCTTTTCGCTAAACTGGGCGAAAACGACGAAGGAAGGGTTTGAAATCTCTATCGAATATGGCAGCCGATATTATTTTGACAAGAGACTGATATTTGAGTGTATAAAGGATGGCTTTTATCTGACCAAGATACACGTTGAGAGCTTTGATAAGCACAATCCGTCAAAGTGGACGAACAAGACGATTGCGGTCAAACCAGCGGTTTCTCTGAGTAAATTTGATGTGATGGACTACACAAATTGAGCAGATACGAAATAATCATCTATTGGAGCGACGACAACGCATCCTTTATCGACGAGGTGCCGGAACTCGCTGGCTGCATGGCGGATGGTGAAACGTATCAAGAGGCGCTCGCGAGCGCTGAGATCGTCATCAATGGGTGGCTCGAAGTTGCTCGCGACCTGGGCCGAACCATCCCGGAGCCCAGGGGCCGCCTTGTCTTTGCCTGATTTGTTCGTTAAGCTCACGGTCGCTACCCCTGACTATTCTTGTCCTCCAGATCGATCTGTGACATAGTGCGTGCCGACTTCAATAATCGTACCCGGAGGACTTTATGAAACTGATAGTCGGGTTATTTCTCCTAGCGATCATTTGCGTTTCGACGGCCTGCAATAATGCCGGGACTCCGGCGACCAATACCGCAAACGCAAATACAAACGCCGCCAATTCCACAGCCAACACGAATGCTGCAGCGAACACGGCCGCCGCTTCAAAAGACGTCTTGGCCGCACGCGAAAAGCAGGCCTTCGACGCATTGAAGAGTAAGGACGGAAAGTTCTTTGACGGCTTCCTGATCTCGAATTTCGTCGAGACATTTGGCCCTTACCGAGCTAGCAGAGCTGGCACCGTGAAGATGATCTCGGAGAATCCGTGCACGGTTGCCAACTATTCGATGGCCGATGAAAAGGTCACGACCGTGTCTCCGCAGGTCGCGGTCATAACGATGAAAGTTACTGCTGACGTTACGTGCGAAGGTAAGAAAATGCCGAGTCCGGTTACGAGTGTCTCTATCTACGTTCGCGAGGGTAACGAATGGAAGGGCGCATATCACACCGAGGTTCCTATCGCTTCAGCGGACTCAAAACCAGGTCCGCCACCACCGCCTGCTCCCGCATCGGCGGCGCCGCAGCCGAATGCCGCTCTAGCCGCAACGCTGATCGAACGCGAGAAGTTCATCTGGGACGCGTGGAAGGAACATGACGCCTCCAAGGTCGAAGGTTTCCTTACGAACGACGCCTCGGCTGTAGAGATGAACGGAGCGATCCTCGCTACAAAGGCCGATATCGTCAAGTCATGGACCACACCGTGCGAAGTAAAGGACATCAAGATCACGAACGAACACGCCGTCGAGATCAGCCCCGGCGTCGCGCTCTTCCTGTACAAAGGAACGGCGAACGGAAAGTGCGGCGATATGCCGGTACTCCCGCAGTGGGCGACGACGGTTTATGTGAAAGAAGGCGATATCTGGAAGGGAGCATATTTCGTCGCATCTCCGGCGTAGGCGCCGTTGAACGGCTAGGCTAAATCCCGTATCCTGATGGGCATACTTTTCCCAAGTATGCCCTTCCTCATTTTCAAGAAAACTTTGCTGTCCGCGTGCCTCCTCGTTGTCGCAGGCGTTTGCCTCGCGTGCGGGCATGGGTCGGCCGATGTTAGCCAAACGGCGAACATTGCTCCCGCCGAATACGCGATCAACATCAACACCG
>DAIOWA010000393.1:0-3750 GCA_036758705.1 Pyrinomonadaceae bacterium
TTCGATGCGACCTCGACCGAATAAGAACCGTTGTTGGTTGAGGCTCCTGCCGCAGGCCTTAGTGTTGTTGCTGGTTTGCCTGCCGCGATCGACACCTCAAAACTTGAATAACCGAATGCGGGAACATCCTTAGCAACGAACACCGCGTTGCCGTTTTTGTCCGTATCGAATGGGACGTTGGCTCCGGCTGAATTCTTTACTGCGATTATCCGCGAGTTTCCTTCGGGCGGAGCGATCCTGACAGCGTCACTCCTCATCCACGAGAGATCGTTGTAGATGACGAAGGGTCTAACGTTAGCGGGCGATGCAGCGGAAGTATCGAACCGCGTCGGCTGAGCGATCACCTTTACGCCGTCTCGGAGGAGCATCTCTGTCTCGGCCTTTGCCTTCGACGTCATCTCGACGTACTGCTTGTTCTGATCTTCGAGCGGCTGACGGCTGTTAAGTTGTGGCCAGCCGTTATTGCCCGCTCCGCTGTGTTCGTCATAGGTGAGGGTCTTATCCCAGATCGACGCAAAGTTGCCGACCGGTGCGGGAATGCCCCGCGTCATCGCGATCGCACTCCACAGCGTTTCGGCCGCCGGTGCGTGATCCTGCGTGTAACGGGCCATTGCGGAGATGCGTGGGCTTTGAGTTTTCGCTTCGGACCAAAGTCCGGACCACTCACCTTTGTAGGTTGGTATCTGCGAACCGTACTTCCCTTCGATGTACTTGAAAAATTCCGGCGGCGTGGCGATCTTTAGTTCTATCTCGGGATGATGTTTTTTCCAGAGTACGATCGCCTTTTCGAGATTCTGCACATCGGTTGGCTCGACGAAATCGTGCGAGTACATCGCCATCACTGCGTCGTATTTGTAGCCCGCGTCGTTGTACCGTTTCAGGAGAGTCGTCATCCCGATCTCCATCTCCTGGATCGGCGTCGTCTTGCCCGCCAAATCCGGGTTAAACATCTCGAACGGCCGTCGGGCTGTGTAAGGATCGTGCGAGAACGGATCGAGATAGTATTCGGTCACCGCTTCGACGTACGCTCCGCGATTGCCCTGCGAGATCCAGAGCAGAACCTTGCTGCCGTCCGGCCCTTCCCAATAGAACGGCACCTTGCCCGGAGCGAGCGCCGTCGCGTTGTTGATAAACGTGTTCGCCCCCGTAACCATATACTTCGCACCGCTTCCCGCCATTACGGATGGCAGCGAAGTCGGGTGGCCCGGAACGTCGTTCATCATCGCGAGTTCCGATGTGATGTTGTAAGAATTTTTGAGCTTGGTGAAATCGTATGCGAGGCGGTTTAGCTCTTCGCCGCCCATGAAGTCCGTGTGCATCGAACCCCATGCCATCGACATCGCGATGCGGCCCGAACGGATCAGCTTCATCAGCCGCTCGATCTTTTCCTTGTCCTTGGGCAGTACCGACTCAGGCTTTCGCTGACGCTTGAGCCACTCATTCACCTGCCAGACGCTTTCGATCGTCCACTTAAAATTCGGATCCGCTTCAGCGACTCGGATAACCTCATCGATATGCCTCGCCGCCCGTTCGCGAACCTTGTCCGGCGGTTCGACAAAACCGAAATCGTAGTGCGAGAAAGGCACGATATAAACCGTCTTTATCGCGCTCTCGGGCAGCTTTGCGTTCTGCCCAAAAGAGTCGAGGGAAAGCACGCACAAAATCAATAAAGCAAAAATTCCGCTTACTGTCTTGCACATACTTCCCCTCAATCTCAACCCTAACTAAAAGTTAAACCGCGCCGACAACTGGATCTGCCGCGGCCCGCCGAAGCCAAGCAATCCGCCCAGCTGATTGCCGACAGTAGCGGTGCTTTGACCAAAGAAACCACCCGGTCTAAGCGAGTTCACATCCGCCTGCACCAATCCGCCCGACGGGTCGGCGAAGTTCACCCAGTTGAGAAGGTTGAAGATATCCACCCGCAACTGCAGTGACTTCGTCTCAGTGAACTTCGTGTTCTTGAAGATCGAGAAATCAACTTGCTTGAATCCCGGCCCGCGAAGCAGGTTGCGGCCCGCGTTTCCGTACAGCCGTCCCGGAGGGGGCGGGGTAAAGGCAGCGGGGTTAAATTGGCAATCGGGAAGGCTGTACCCATTGCATACCGTACCGTTCGGCAACGTCGCGTGCGAGTCGTAGGGGTCGACGCCGGGCACGACATCCGGACGGAACGAGAATCCGCCGAAGGTACCGCCCGTTAGGTTTACATTTACCGGCAGCCCGGAACGGAACTGCGTTATAGAGCTCAGATTCCATCCGTCAACGAGCCATCTGGGACCGCCACCGAACCAATCACGAAGTGGCAGATCGTACCCCGCATCAAGCGTGAAGTTATGCCGCACATCCTGATCGCTGCTTGCCCGCTCCGCGGCGATGTTGTTCGGATCCTGATAGTCCTTGAAGAACCCGACAATGTCATCGATGGCGTGGCCCCAGGTATAGTTCGCATTGAATCGGACTCCCTTCGACCAGTTTCGTTTGAACGTAACTTGCATTGCGTGATACTGCGACGTCGGGTAGAAGCCGACGTCGAAGACATCACCGAAAGCAGAGGACAACGGCCTTCCTTCATTCGAACGGTTGATGTTACGCGGGGTAACGACGCCGTCGGTGAGGATGTCTTTTACTCTATTACCCACGTAGCCGACCTGGAGAGTTCCTATACCGAGATCTTGTTGGACGTTTAGCGACCAATGGTGAGCGTTCGTCGTCTTCCAATCACGGTTGATCGACATTGCGCTGGGCACTGCACAGTCTTCAAAGAGCTGCGGGTCGATCGGGAAGCCAAAGCCGGCAGTTGTGAACGGAGGGCCAAATGCACAGTTGAGATATCCAAAGAAGTCTACAGACTGTGTCGGAAATGTGTTCACATGCGGCGAGCCCCAGCTTGCGGGCAATTCGCGATTGAAAAAGATGCCGTACCCGCCACGTAGCACGGTCTTCTGGTTGCCGAAAACGTCGAACGCAAATCCGAGACGCGGTCCGAAATTATTCGTATCGACGTTGTGAACCTTTTCTCCTATCGCCGAATAGGTCAGGGTATCAGGATCGAAATTCTGCAGCCGACCGTCCTTCTCACGGCTCACCGTACTTACGTCATACCGCAAGCCCAGATTCAACGTCCACCTCGGATGAACCTTCCAGTCATCCTGGAAAAAGAACGAGAAATTCTCATTCGCAAACTCCAGTTCCGGATGGCCGCCACGCGATATAATGAACGGAAGATTGTTGAAAAGATCCAGCGTGCTGGCGTCAACAAGGCCAAGATATTGCATTGTGTCCTGGACTACCGATTCGGCCTTGCGACGGTTGAGCCTGATGTCCGCACCAGCCTTGAAAGTGTGGTTTCCGTTGACGAAAGTCAGCGTGTCAAGGAAGTTATACACAACGCCCGTTCGAAATTGGTTGAACTGAGCAGGCCCCGGGTTCGCTACCGCCTGATCGCCGAAAAGAAAGCTGACGATCGGCAGCGTCGACGGCCCGGCTCCCGGATGGGTCTTGTTGTGATTGATCCCGAACGCGGCTTCATTGACGACGTTCGGTGAGAATGTGTAGTTGTGAGAGAACTTAAAGAGCTGTATTCTCAGCGTTCCGTCCGCGAGCTGGTCCGTTCCGACGCCATATGGCGTCGTGGTTTTCGAATCGTTAATGTTATACCGGGCCGAAAACTGGCTCTTCTCGGAGTGCAGCCAGTCGATCTTTACCGAACCGGTGTCTTCACGCAGCTCGCCGTCCTTTTGAACCTGGAATATC
>DAIOWA010000394.1:0-3748 GCA_036758705.1 Pyrinomonadaceae bacterium
ATCTTTAGAATAACTTAAATCTGTTTGATAACGCTACAAAAAATCGGTTCGAACATTGTCAGTATTTTCGGTAACATCGTCATAACGTGCGGATCCTTTTCGTCAAGCTCGGAGCCATCGGCGATATCGTTCATGCCCTTCCGGCTCTGGCCGAAGTTCGGCGTGCGTATCCTGATGCGGTTATAGACTGGGTCGCTGAATCCAAGTCCGGCGAGATCTTGCGTGACAATCCCGCCATCGACCGGCTGCTGGAGATAGATACGCATTCGATAAGGAAATTGCGGTCACCTGAATCGCTGATCAAGGAGATCCGACGGCAGGCAGGGCCGCTTCGAGACGGCGGATATGACGTTGCGATCGATCTGCAGGGGTTGCTCAAATCGGCGTTGATCGCGAAGGTTTCGGGCGCGAAACAGCGTTGGGGATTCGATAGGGCGGGGCTGAAGGAGCCAGCCGCGGCCCTGATGTATACGGATCGCATCGCGACAGATCGGCGAGTCAACGTAATCGAAAAGAATTTGCAGCTTGTCCGCGGGGCTTTGGGGATCGACGACGAGTCGGATGTATTGGAATTTCCGATAGGCGTCGGCGCCCAGCATCGAGCAGAGGCTGACGCGATCGCAGCTCAGACAAACGGCGACTTTGTGATCTTTAATCCGGCGGGCGGATGGGTGACGAAGCTGTGGCCGGCCGAGAATTATGGGCGACTGGCTGAGCGGATCCGGAGCGAATTCGGGCTTTCGTCGATAGTTACGACGGGACCGAAAGAAAAGGCTCTTGCGGCCCGCGTGAAAGAGTTTTCCGGCGATGCAGGCATCATTCTTGCCGAACCGTCGCTCAAAGGCTTTTACGAGCTTGCCAAAAAGGCGGTCGTGTATGTCGGCGGCGATACGGGGCCAACGCATATCGCGGTCGCGGCGGGTGCTCCGGTCGTCGGCATCTTCGGCCCGACAGAATGGTGGCGGAATGGCAGTCCGCGGACGGATGATATCGAGGTCGGGCGACAGGATATCTCCTGCCGAGTGGATTGTCACCGGCGGACGTGTTCAAAATGGATCTGTATGGATATTAGTGTGGATACTGTGTTTGCGACGGTCGTCCGCCGGATCGAAAAGGTTCGGGCGAGTGCGAAGGAGGCGGCGGTTTAGCCTCTTACATGCCTTCGAATTTTGTTAAGTTCCTCCAACGCATACGCGTTTTCTCAGGATTTATCATTGCCGTAATTTTCCTCGTGTTCTCTCGCCCGACGCCGCTGACGTTGGGTGTCGGGATAGCGATCGCGGCGATCGGAGTTCTCATCCGTGCCTGGGCTTGCGGACACCTTCGGAAATCAAGTGAACTTGATGTTTCGGGGCCATACGCTCACACGCGGAATCCGCTTTATCTTGGTACCTTTATTATTGCGCTGGGCTTTGGGGTTGCGTCCGGCTCCTGGTGGCTTTTTCTGCTAATTTCGGCATACATCGGAAGCATCTATTTCCCGGTGATGAACGTCGAAGCAGTTGTGCTGGAACAGCGTTTGGGCAGCGAATATCGGGATTACGCCGCGAATGTCCCATTGCTTTTCCCGAGGCTGACAGCGTGGAAAAAATCCGACCGGCGTTTCGATTTTCAGTTATACTTGAAAAACGGCGAATACAATGCGGCGATCGGCCTTATCACGGCGTCGGCGTTTCTGACAGTAAAGACCTATCTTTTTTGAATTTAGTTATGAAGCGGTTCTTGACGTTCGTTTTTGTACTTTCGACGGCAATTTTGCTTGGCAAAACGACGTTCGCTCAGCCGTCAACCCCTCCCTTTGAAGCGGGTGAGACGCTAACGTACGAAGGCAAGGTGAGCAAGATCATTCAAGGTATTGCCGTTGCCGATCTGACGTTTACGGTCGATCGGGTCGAGGGGAAGGATTACCTGATCAAGGCTGAGGCAAAGTCGAAGGGCACTCTGCTCAGGCTTTTCCGATTCTCGTTCCTCCAGCGGTTCGAATCTACGATCGACGATCGCGATTTTCGTGTGATGCGGACGGTCAAACACGACGTTCAGAAGGAACGTGTCCGCGACAGCGAGGCCCTTTTTGACTACGGCGACAAGCGTGTTACGTGGACGGAGACGGATCCGAAAGAGCCGATGAAGCCGCCTCGCCGCATTGCGTCGGAAATTGAAGGTTCGACGCACGACCTTATCTCGGGCGTTTACAGCCTTCGGCTGCTCCCGCTTGCCGTGGGAAAAACATTCAATTTAAAGGTCAGCGATTCGGGATTGGTTTACGACGTGCCGGTGAAAGTGACGGCCCGCGAGAGGCAGAAGACCGAGATCGGCAAGGTGATGTGTTTTCGCGTAGAGCCGCAGGTCTTTGGACCGGGCAGGCTCGTTGAAGGTAAAGGCAGCATGGTTATCTGGATCACTGACGACGCACGCCGTATCCCCGTAAGGTCGCAGGTCAACGCTTCGATCGGTAAGATCGAGATCAAGATTCAGTCGGTATCTACGAAACATGACATTCCTCAGACAGCGAAAAAATAATTAGCAAAACTTGTAACTTGCCCTCCAAGACCGCATAATTTCGTTTACTTTAAGAACGGGATCTGCGGTTTTTTGTATGGTCGAGAAGAGGGAAAATTTAGTGTCTGAAGAGTTGAGCACGATCTCGTCGGGCGAGTTGGTACGGTCGGCGGAGGAAACGGCGGAGATCGCAGCGAGGATCGCGGCGGCGCTTGAGGAAGATACCCCTGCGACCGCTGAAGAAGAGGTCTCCCCCGCGTTCAAGGAGCTGCGGGAGCCGAAACTTCCAACCTTGGCGCGAGAGAACCGGGCACGGCTGCAGATGCAGACGCCGACTCGCGTTTATTTTTACTGGTCGCTCAAGAACAATCCCTGGCAGATCCTGAATCGCGTCTTTGGCGACGACCGCGGCAGTTATACGCTCGTTCTGAAATTGATCAACCAGACACGCGACACCGAAGAGATCCACCCGGTCGACGCAGAAGGAAACTACTGGTTCAACGTCGATGCCGATTCTACATATCGGGCCGAGATCGGGTTTTACGCTCCGAACCGTCCATATTTCCGGGCTCTTTATTCGAACACGCTTACGACCCCTCGAAAGGGCCCGAGTCCGCGCGTTGCGACCGATGCGGATTGGATGGTGAATGCTGAGACGTTCGCGCAGGTTCTCGACGCATCCGGATTCAAGCAGGACGCCGTCGAAGTCGCTCTTGCCGGTGACGACCCGATCGTGAGCGAGCAGGCGACGCGTGAAGCCTTTGCCGATCTGCTTGGTGACGATATCGTGTTCGAAGGTTTTACGGTCGAGGAATTTCGTTACGCGTTGCTCGCCCTTGCATCGGGTGTTCCGATCGAAGAGCTGCGATGGAAGGTCAGTGCGTCGCTGTTTGCCCTGCTTGAGGCGAACCTGCACCGACTTTCAGCCGAGTCCGCGGTTTCTGCCCTTCGCGATCATTTCGATATCGGTGATGATGAAGTTGTTGAGGAAGAACAGCTTTCAGCCGTCTACGGTTCGAGTGTTGTGCATTTTCCGAAGACCCTTAAGAAACGGCGTATCCCTCGAGAGTTGGGAGAATTCGGCGTCCCCGGCTCCGCTCGGCCGTCGAGTCCTAGTCGTTGAGGACCGCCGCTGGGCTGTAAGTTTGGAACCGCCGCTGGTAAGCGGTGGGCTGCGAAGCGACCGCAATGGAACCGCCGCTGGTAAGCGGTGGGCTGCGAAGCGACCGTAATGGAACCGCCGCTGGTA
>DAIOWA010000395.1:0-3736 GCA_036758705.1 Pyrinomonadaceae bacterium
CCTTGACGGCAAGGTTTCGATCGGTCTCGCTCTGCGGAACGGTCGCTGCAATGTCGTACTTTTGAACCTGCCACGTAGCCGAGACGCGTGTGTCGTCTTGACCCTCGATAGGGATCACAACCAATAAGAGGAACAAAAGTAAAAGGGACGTTGATCGAAATATCATTTTGTAGGGTTAATTCCAACGCTTCGACGCGTAGAGGTTCCTGAAGAACTACGAAACGCTAACCAATTCGTGAATCTGTTTGAGCTTGGAGAGTAAACCTTCCAACCGATCGAGCGGCAATTGATTCGGCCCGTCGCTTGGGGCGACTGCGGGATTATCGTGGACCTCCATAAATACGGCATCCACGCCGCACGCGACTCCCGCCCGTGCAAAATCTTCGATGTACTGCGACTGTCCGCCAGTTGCTTTTCCTAATCCGCCCGGAAGTTGGAGGCTGTGGGTTACGTCGAATACGACCGGTACACCAAAAGAACGCATAATGGGAAATGAACGCAGGTCAACCACGAGATTATTGTAGCCAAAGCTCGCACCGCGTTCGGTCAGCAGTATCTTTTCACATCCCGCAGCCTGCAATTTGTCGACTATATTCTTCGCATCCCATGGTGCCAGGAACTGACCTTTCTTCACATTGACCGCACGTCCGGTTTCCGCCGCGGCCGCTAAAAGGTCGGTCTGCCGGCAGAGAAAGGCGGGAATCTGCAAAATATCGGCGACTTTTGCGGCCTTTTCAGCCTGCCATGGCTCGTGTATGTCCGTGATAACGGGAACCCCAACCGCGTCCTTGACACGTGCCAGTATCTCGAGACCACGATCCATTCCATCGCCCCGGAAGCTATCGATAGAACTCCGGTTGGCCTTATCGAAAGATGACTTGTATACGAAGGCGACACCTACGCGGTCACAAATGTCCTTGATCGAGGCAGCCATCCTGGCAGCGTGTTCATACGACTCCACAACACATGGTCCAAGCAGAAACGAGAGATCTCCGGTTCCAAAGCTGACGTTCTCAACAGTGAATGATTGCATAGGCCTTTCGCTAATAGGCTAACATACGACCGCTCTACAGCCAGACTTACAAAAACGATGTCGGGCTTGAGCCGTTTCTGCCGAATTTCTTGCGATTAAGAAGGACCACACTGCCTTCGTGCCATTTCAGTACGATCCCACTCTCTGAACGGCTCGGAGAATAATACTTTTGACGATAGGAGAACACTGCTAGCATGATTTCCCTCAAATCACTTTTCACAATGGCGCTCCTCACAGCGCTTGCCGGTTTTTCCAGCTTAAGCGTAATCGGAGCCGACAATGCCCTTTGGACTTACGATGGAGCCAAATGGTACGCAATGCTCGAGACTGGAAACGTAATGGTCGGAACTAAAACCGGCGGCGTCACTTTACTCGATGCAGGATCCGGTAAGGAACTTTGGTCTCGGAATGATCTCGGTGAGATCAAGGAATCGGAATTTACCGAGCTTGCTGGAACGCCTCTCATCCTTTTTGCCGATAATTCCGGGTGGGCCCAACGAAAGACAAAACTGACGGCGGTAGACGCACTGAACGGTCAGACAGTTTGGCAAACTGAAAAAATGCTTGGTTTCACCGTAAACGTCTCTCCGGTTTTTCAGAAGGATATGCTCATCTTTCTGACGATCAAAGACAACCGAATGAACAAGGACAAGCCCGACATTTACGCTTTACGGATGTCGACGGGTGAGTTGATCTGGCAGTCCGAGTATCCGGAAAAGGTTGATCTTTACGGCGTCGAGAAGAAAAAAAGAGGTGGCGCCGGTGCAATGCTGCTGGGATCGGGAGGTGGTGCCAGCGACCGATTCGATCTTAGCGGTGAGAACCCTCCAATATTCGACGGCGACTCTATGTATCTGACCTACGCGGGCTTGCATCGTTACGACCTAAACAGCGGACAGCTTGTATGGAAGAATGTCTACGACGTCACCGACGGATCTCTTAAAAATACAAACGGCCAGGCGATCGTCGACGGAGACACAATTTTCACCTCTGCTCAGGGTATCATTCGAGCGATCGACAAGAACGGCGGAACGGTCAAGTGGACGACAAAGGATTTTGGAAAAGGTGGCATAGCTGAAATGCAGCTGCACGGAGACGTCGTCTACGGAAGAATGGGCGGTCAGTTTTACAGTGCAAAGAAGGGTGAGTGGCAAGAAAAAGGACCTGTTGGTGTCGTCGCACTAAACAAGTCAGCGGGCACAACCAATTGGATCTACACAGGAGCGGATGAATCGATCACAAACCTGGTAGTGCTGCCCAACGACAATGTGCTTCTTGTTGCGGACAAATCAAACCTTATCGGCTTGGATATGTCGAGCCAGGGAAAGGGGAAAGAGGCCTATAAGGGCAAGCTGCAATTCAAACGTGCGTTAGGAGCGGCAGATGTGGGTGGTAAAGCGGCCGCAATTGCGTTTGGTGGTATTGGCGGGGCGTTCAAAAAAGGCGCAAAGAGGACTGACAATCCGGTTTCGCTCGTTAGACAGGAAAACGGTACAGTGGTTGTCCGTGGTATGCAGCATCTTCTCGCCTTCAATCCAACGACGCGCGAGATAGCATGGTCAAACAAGTACCCTGCTCCGGGCGTAAGCGGCTGGGAATCGATAGTGATGACGGCTATTACGATAACTGCCGCCGCATTGAGCCAAACGATGGAGGCAAGTTACGCTCAGCGGGGCGATTACAACAACGCCTTTCAGGAGAATGGCCGGTTCCTTGGCCTTATGAGCAATTACCAGCAGTTCATGGGTAAGCGTTACAGCTCATCCAAACAGAGTGGTAATGTCTACTACGTACTAACAAAGATCAAGGGTGATGGCGACTCAGGCTCGGGACTGGTAGGAGTAAACCTCCTGACCGGCAACGCCGAGCGACAGATCATCTTCAACGACAAATCGCCCGATTACGAAGTTGATGAAACTGACGGACGATTGTTCAACATGAATAAAGGTAAGCTCACCGCCTTCCCGATTGTCGAGAAGCCGGAACAGCGCGAGGCAAAGGACGAAAAGTAACGTGTCCTAAAAAAACGACTGCGGTGAGGATTCCTCACCGCAGTCATCGAACTACCTTTAAAACGACTGAACAAACCCGTTCTGCTCGAAATTGAGCTATTCATCTGCGATGACCTCAGCTCGCTCTGGAATTTCAACCTGCTTATCACTTGCAATATCGTGGTCGAGGTTCTCGCTCTTGAGCCGATTTTCCCAAGCGGCCTTGACGAAGCCGACGAAGAGCGGATGTGCATCTAGTGGCTTGGACTTGTACTCCGGGTGGAATTGGCAGCCGATGAAGTATGGATGAACGTCCCTCGGCAGCTCGACCATTTCCACGAATTTACCGTCAGGAGAGACACCGCTGAATACGAGGCCCTCCTTCTCAAGCACCGATCTATATTCCGGATTGAATTCATAGCGATGCCGATGGCGTTCGCTGATCATCTCCGCGTCGTTATACACGCCGCGAGCGATCGAGCCCTCCTTCAGATTGCAGTCCCACGCACCGAGTCGCATCGTACCGCCGAGTTCATCGACGTTCACGAGATCACGGAGTTTAAAGATCACCGGGAACGGCGTTTCCTCATTAAATTCAGTCGAATCGGCATCGCGCAGCCCGCATTCGTTGCGGGCAAATTCAATGCAGGCGGTCTGCATTCCGAGGCAAATTCCGAAATAAGGAGTTCCTGATTTCCGAGCGTATTTTATC
>DAIOWA010000396.1:0-3733 GCA_036758705.1 Pyrinomonadaceae bacterium
TCTCGTATGTGTGGAAATGCGTTGTCGGGGCCGAAGTGGTCTATTTCGTATGCCAGTTGGGGGCTTTCGTACTGGAACGAACCGCGAATGGTGGCCAACTTCATCACACTTTGTTCGAAACGCTGCCGGGCTTTGTGTGGCTGACCCCTGCAAGCGTGTTGCTTGGCGCGGTCTACATTTTGATATCCGCCGCCGTCTTCGGAACCTATATGGTGTGGATGCACAATTCGAGCATTAAATGATAAACGGGATCTAAAACTTTGAAGCATGGTGGAAATTTATGTATCCGGAACTATTTCGCATCGGTGATTTTCCGATAAGCACATATGGCGTTTTGCTCGCGGTCGCGATGCTTTTCGCTCTGTTCGTTGCCTCGCGGCTTGCGGAGCGCGAAGGAATTCCAAGGGGCAGGGTTTACGATCTAGGTTTGTGGGCGATCGTTGGCGGTTTGCTCGGATCGAAAATCCTGCTGATGCTTACCGAAGACAATGTGCAATTTTTCTCACTTGATTTCCTTCGGTCGGGCGGCGTTTATTTCGGCGGCTTCTTGGGCGGATTTATTGCGCTTGTCGTGTTGGTCCGCTTTTATCAACTTCCCTTTCTGAAGGTCGCCGACGCGTTCGCTCCGGGTGTTGCCCTCGGGCAGGGGATCGGGCGGCTAGGGTGTTTTGCTGCTGGAGATTCCTGGGGAAAACCGACGGACCTGCCCTGGGGCGTACGTTTTACAGAACTTGCGCACACCAACACGGGCGTTCCGATATACGCCGCGGACGGAAGCGATCTTTATCTGCATCCGACACAGCTTTACGAGTCGCTCACGATGTTCATCGTTTTTGGCCTGCTGGTTTGGCTCCACCAGCGTAAGAGATTTGACGGACAAGTTTTGATCGCCTACGCGATCATATACGCGCTCGCCCGCTTTACGATTGAATTCTGGCGCGGCGATCCGCGCGGCGATTTTCTTGGACTGACGACTTTTACGGGGTTATCAACTTCTCAGTTGATCAGCTTGCTCGTTGCAGGCGGTGCAGCTGGTTTTTCAATCTTGCGTGCGCGAAAGAGACGAAGCGTGAGGCTTTTGCCAACGGCGTTGATGGTTGTGGTATCTGCTGCGGTTTTCACCGCCCCGGCAAACGCGCAGGATCAAAGACCGGTCCGCGTCGAAACCAAACTGGTGAACGTCAGCGTCTCGGTGACAGACAAGCAAGGCAATCCGATCAAGGGATTGAAGAAAGAGCAGTTCGAGATCTTCGACAACAGAGTGCGGCAGCAGATCGCGCATTTTTCCGATGAAGAATCGCCTGTTTCGTTCGGGATCGTTTTCGACCTGCGCCCGGTAACAGGCGAACGAACGATTACGGTTCTTGACGCGTTACGAGATTTTACGAAGCAGCTTCCAGCGAAAGACGATTTTTTCGTTCTGACGTTTGATGAGCGTGGCAGTTTTGTCTTTGATTTTGTCCCAACGGAGGTGCAAATCCGCACGCAGTTGTCCGAAAAGCGCGGCGGGCCGAACTCGCTTTACGACGCGATTTGTCTTGCGGCAGAGAAAGTCGCGGAGAAAGTCAAAGAAAAGAATAATCGGAAGCAAACTTTGCTGGTGATTTCCGACGGCGCGGACCGTGGCAGCCGCCACGATTTCGGTGAAATGCAAAAACATTTGTTCGAGTTTGACACACAGATTTACGCCGTAGTTTTCGATAAGAATAAAGATCAGCCGGCCGCTTTACTTGATGTCGTTCGGGAAAGAAGACTGCGCGTCAACATCTCAAAAGATGGCGCGCCGCTCGACCGGGCCGCGATCGAAGAATTAACAAAAACGAGCGGAGGCATTTATCACGCTTCGGCGATGAAAAACAGTTTGGAAATTTACGAGATGCTCAAACACGGTGCGGACGACGCTCGACACCAATACGCGATCGGATTCTACCCGGTAGACGCAAACGGAAAACGGCACAAATTAAAGATCATCGTGCTTCCGGCAGGTGAAGGTCGTCGTCTTTTCGCATCTTACCGGCGTTTTTACACAAGTCCGGCGAACATTTTGGACAAGTAATTTTTCACATATTTAACGGGACTCAAGATCTCTTCCGGTAAACATGCCTTGCGTTTTTACCGGATTTCGCGTTTGTGGGATGCGTAAATTTCCCGATCCGATCAGTTATTTCACTTAGAAAAATCACGCCTGCCATGCCAAACCACAGGGATTCAGCCGTTTTTGTGATGGCACGTGTGTTGCGCTCTGGTTTTTTAGGAAACCGCGGGAGCCTATTGCAGAACGCGGTTGGTGAAATATGAAGGACTTCACAATCACAAGACGCGACCTACTAAAAAGTGCCGGAAGCTTGGGGCTGCTTGCGGCGTTTGAACGCCTCGTACCGGCTTACGCACAAACATCGGGTGCTCCGTTAGCTTCCCGGCAGCCGGGAGAACCGATAGACCTGGTAATCGCGGATCAGAAGATCAATTTTGACGGTCGAACGGGAAACGCGATAACCGTGAACGGCTCGCTGCCCGGTCCTATTCTCCGCCTTCGCGAAGGAGAAGATGCCGTAATTCGAGTAACCAATAAACTGAAAGAAGTAAGCTCAATTCACTGGCACGGTCTCATAGTACCAATGAATATGGACGGCGTGCCGGGCGTGAGTTTCGCCGGCATCAAGCCAGGCGAGACTTTTAGTTACCGTTTCCCGGTCAGGCAATCCGGCACGTACTGGTACCACAGTCATTCGGGCGGACAGGAACTCCTCGGGGTTTACGCGCCGATGATAATCGAGCCGGCCGAACCTGAACCGTTCAAATACGACAGGGATTACGTCGTCATGCTCTCGGATTGGAGCTTTGAAAATCCTGCGAGGATCCTCGCCAATCTCAAATCGCTCGGCAATTACTACAATTTTCAGCGGCGCACGGTCGCAGAGTTTTTCCGCGACGCCTCGAACAAAGGCTTGTCGGTCGCGCTCTCCGATTGGGAAGCGTGGTCGAAAATGCGGATGGATCCGACCGATTTGGCGGACGTAACGGGCGAAACTCTGATCTACCTGATGAACGGGTTGTCGCCCGCCTCGAACTGGACCGGGATCTTCAATGCCGGCGAGCGGGTCCGCCTGCGGTTCATCAATGCCGGGGCTTCGACCTATTTCGACTGCCGCATTCCGGGACTCAAGATGACCGTCGTGCAAGCGGACGGGCAGCACGTGCAGCCCGTTGAAGTTGACGAATTCCGCATCGCGCCGGCTGAAACATATGATGTGGTCGTCGAACCGCACGAGCCTAAGCCCTATACAGTTTTCGCCGAGACAATGGACAGAAGCGGCTACGCCCGCGGCACGCTCGCTCCTCAAGAAGGCCTCGTGGGCACGATCCCGGCGAGGCGCCCGCGTCCGACATTGACGATGAAAGATATGGGCATGGACATGCAGGGCATGGATATGCCTGGGATGGAAATGCCGAAAAACGCTCCTAAGACCGATTCGCACGCGAATATGCCGGGTATGGAGGCAAAACCTAAAACGGACGACAAAATGGCCGGAATGAACATGGCGGGGGCGGCCGCGAAAACCGAAATTCCCGGCAGCACGCCTATCCCGCACTCGAAAGATCGGCACGGCATCGGCAATCAAACTGTCCCGATGACGACGCAAGCCCGGCTCGACGAACCGGGTGTCGGCCTGGGCGATGACGGCTGGCGTGTTCTCGTTTATACCGACTTGAAGCGCTTGGCGATGCGCGA
>DAIOWA010000397.1:0-3733 GCA_036758705.1 Pyrinomonadaceae bacterium
GCTGAACCTGCAGATCGCTCCGTTGGAATCGGAGTGCGCGCCGAGCCGTCCCATCCTTCTTCGTGCAACCTAGACACTAATGTGCGTCAACAAATCTGAGATGATCAAAGTCGTCCTAATCATTCTTATCGGTACGACATTCGCCGTCGGGCAGACTTACATCCAGGATTCGAAACGCGAGTCGGCACGCTCGGACAAGCTGACGAACGGCATAAAGAAAGCGGCATTCATTCCCGGCGATCCGAACATCCGCCTTACTCTGAATATTCCGTCGTTTCAGTTGACGGTTTGGCAGAGCGGAAAGGAAGTGGCCATGTATCACGTCGGTGTCGGTCAGATCGATTTTCCGGTTCCTGTCAGCCTTCGCAACGCAACATCGATCGAATTCAACCCCGTCTGGATACCGCCATCGAGCGACTGGATCGAAAAGTCGAGTACCGTGAAAGCCGGCGAGGTCGTGCTGCCAACCGATCCGCGAAATCCGCTCGGAAAGATCAAGATCCCGCTCGGTTACGGATATCTGCTGCACCAGGCGAAAGGCCCGCAGGACCTCGGCAACCTAGTTTCACACGGATGCATTCGGGTGATGCAGAACGACTTGTACGAGATCGCTGAGATGATCGCCGCAGCCCGCTCACTGGATATCACCGCATCGCAGATAGCGGCGACGAAACGCAACAAGAAAACAGTTCTCGTCCCGCTCGAAACGCCGGTCATCGTTGAGATAACGTACGACACGATAGTCGTCGAAAACGGCCGGTTGAACGTCTATCCGGATGTCTACGCGAAAAAGATGAACACCATCGAGAACGTCCGCACCGAACTCCGCACAAGCGGTATCGACGATTCGCTGGTTACGGACAAAGAGATCACGCGGATCATTTCACTGACAAAAGGTAGACAGAAATACTTCGCTCTCGTGGGCGACCTGGAGGCGGGCAAGGCAACGAGCCGCGGCCGGTACGCGTTAGTTCTTGGTTCTTGAGCTACGCTACGGCGTGTTCGAGGGCGGCTTCCAAATCGGGATATTTGAACTCATATCCCGCGTCTTTCATTCGCTTGGGGATCACTCTTGTTGAATCGAGCAGCAGCGCGTCGCCCATCTCGCCGAAGAACATATGTACCGCAAATTCGGGTAGTGGCAGGAACGTTGGACGGTATAACACGCTGCCGAGGGTCTTTGTGAATTCTTCATTCGTGACCGGATTTGGCGAAGTATTGTTGACGGCGCCGCGAACGTTCTCGTGTTCCAGAACGTAATTGATGATGCCTACAACGTCGTCGAGCGAGATCCAACTCATCCACTGCGTCCCATCGCCTATCACTCCGCCAACGCCAAGCTTGAATGGTGTCAACATCGTCGCGAGGGCTCCGCCGTCTTTCGAGAGAACGATTCCCGTTCGGAGTAGAACAGTGCGGATGCCGAGGTCTTCAGCCCGACGCGATTCAGCTTCCCATTCCCTACAGACTTCCGCAAGAAACGTCTTCCCTGCCGGACTCGACTCGGTCATCTCGTCGTCACCGCGATCGCCGTAGAATCCCATTGCGGATCCTGCGATGAACGTCTTCGGCTTATCTTTGAGTTTGTCGAACGCCTCGATCATCGACCGCGTACCGAAAACGCGGCTGTCGCGGATCGCTTTTTTCTTCTCCTCCGTCCAACGCAACCCCGCAATGTTCTCTCCCGCGAGATGGATGACCGCATCGAGTCCTTCGAGCCTTTCAAGGTCCTCATCGCGAAAACCCGTATCCGCATCCCACTGGACCTGCGAAGCATTCTTCGGCTCGCTGCGGGTCGCAAGCAGCATCTCGTACCCCTTCTCGGTAAACGATTTCTGCAATGCTTTGCCGATCAGCCCGCTGGCTCCGGTGATGAGGATCTTCATTGCCTTAGTTTGTTATGAACCAGGTCGGTAAGCAAGCGCATTTCGCGTTCGGTTAGCTGCGTGCGAAACGGCGTCATTCCGTTGCCGCCTTCGGAGATCTGGTTGTAGATATCGGCCTCGGTCTTCTTCTTGAATTCGCCCGCTCTAAGTGAGGGAACCACGGTTCCGTCATCAAGCGTCTTACCGTCGCCCTCAGGCCCGTGACATATCGCGCAGTTTTGGCGGAAGAGAGAGGTTTCGTAGCCGGTACCCGCGGCGATCGAGAAGCGTGCCGGTTCCGAAGAACCACAAGCGGCGATCGTAATGACGGCAAAAACGAAAATGACGGTCAGCTTAGCGCGAAGCATCTATATTGAAGTTTCAGGCAAAGCCGTCAACGAGGCAAAAGCGAAGTCGATTAGCAACGCTACTTAATCAAATAGGCGCGAGAAAGACCGTGGATATGCGGACAGGAATGTACGCGTTCCTAATGCGCTTCCAGTTCTTGTCTCAGGGTCAGCTTAGAGATCTTACCAGTGTTACCGATCGGCAGCGAATCCCGAAACTCGACGTAGCGGGGATATTTGTTAGCAGCCAAACGTTCCTTGCACCATGCAATAAACGCATCATCCGAAAGCTGAGCACCTTCCTTCAGAACCAAATAGGCTTTCACTTCCTCGCCCATTTTCTCGTCGGGCACGCCGATCACGGCACAGAGCGAGACCGCCGGATGGGTCATAATGATCTCTTCGAGTTCACGCGGATAAACATTGTATCCACCGCGAAGGATCATATCCTTCTTGCGGTCAACGATCGATAGATATCCGTCCTCATCCATGATGCCGACGTCGCCTGTGTGAAACCATCCATTCCTGAAAGCTTCGGCGGTCGCCTCGGGGCGTTTGTAATATCCCTTCATTATGTTGTTGCCGCGGATAAGGATCTCGCCACGTTCACCGCGAGGAACCTCCTTATCGTTCTCATCGGCACACATTATCTCGACACCGAAGATCGGCTGGCCGACCCAACCCGGTTTCGATGGTTTCTCGAAATGGTTAAAACACGCGAGCGGTGAGGTCTCGCTTAGGCCGTAACCTTCTCGGACCGCAACCCCAAACTTCGCCTCGAATCCTTTCATCACCTCGACCGGCATCGGCGCTCCGCCAGAGGTACACACGCGCATATTCGTTTTTATCTCGCTTACGTCCTCGCCGGTTTCATCTGCGTGTTTCAGCAAGGCCCAATACATCGTAGGAACGCCGATCCAGAAATTAACCTTCTCCTTGATCATCGTATCGAGCGTCGATTTCGCCTCGAACCGCGGCAGCAGCACGACACGATTGCCAGCGTAGATGTGCGTGTTCATTTGAACCGTCTGCCCGGTCGTGTGGAACAGCGGCAGCGTGATCAGTACTGTCTTCTGCTCGCCGTCGGTGAAATCGATGTTCGGCAGATGGCTGCTGTAGGTCGTTACCGAGTTCGACCAAATGTTGAAGTGCGTCAGCTCTGCTCCTTTCGGCTGGCCCGTTGTACCCGATGTATACAGGATCGCGCATGTATCGTCAGGCGTGGTGGGATAAAGTTCGAACGTGTCCGGCTGCGGAAAGATCAGTTGACCGAGCGTCTTGTGTCCTTCGATCGGCGAGGCTCCTGCCGGATCTTTCGTAAGCACGACTAGATGCTCGCACGCATCCACCTGGTCGAACGCTTCCTTCGTATTCTTGCCCGTGTGAAGTTCGTCAGTACCTTCGAAGACAAAAACCGCCTTTGCATCCGAATCACGTAGCTGATATTCGATCTCGCGAGGTGTGAAAAGGACGCAGGTTGGAACGACGACCGCACCGGCCTTGATGATCCCGTAATAGACG
>DAIOWA010000398.1:0-3733 GCA_036758705.1 Pyrinomonadaceae bacterium
GGAGCGAATAGCCTATGCCGACCCCGCCGCCGTGATGCAGCGATACCCACGTCGCACCACCGGCGACGTTGATCATCGCGTTGAGATAGACCCAATCAGCGATCGCGTCGGAGCCATCCTTCATTGATTCGGTCTCACGATTTGGCGAGGCGACGCTGCCGCAATCGAGGTGATCGCGGCCGATCACGATCGGTGCCTTAAGTTCGCCGCTCGCGACCATCTCATTCAGCTTCAACCCGGCCTTCGCACGATCGCCATAGCCGAGCCAGCATATCCGTGCAGGCAATCCTTGGAACTGGACCTGCTCCTGAGCCATCGTCAGCCAACGAGACAGATGATCGTTCTCCGGGAAGAGGTTCATTATTGCTTCGTCGGTCTTGTAGATGTCTTCCTTCTCGCCCGAAAGAGCGACCCAACGGAACGGGCCCATGCCTTCGCAGAACAAAGGCCGAATATATGCGGGAACAAAACCGGGATAGTCGAAGGCATTCGCCACGCCGTGATCAAAGGCTCGCTGCCGCAGGTTATTTCCGTAATCAAACACGATCGAACCAAACCGCTTGAACTCCAGCATTGCCTCGACGTGCTTTGCCATCGAGTCCATCGCCTCTTTTTCATATTCAGCTTGATTCGCCTTTCGCAGTTCGGCGGCGGACTGAACGGTGAATCCCGACGGAATGTAGCCATAAAGAACGTCGTGGGCTGACGTCTGGTCGGTAACCACATCGGGCACAACTCCACGCTTTATCAACTCCCAATGCACATCCGCGGCATTCCCGAGCAGAGCGATGGATTTCGCCTCGCGCGAATCAACCGCGAGCTTCGCCAGATGCAGAGCCTCGTCGATACTCTCCGTCCCGACATCCACCTGTTTCAACTGCAGCCGCCGCTCGATCCGCCACGGGTCAACCTCGACCAATATCCCGACTCCGCCGTTGAATGTGATCGCCTGAGCCTGTGCCCCGCCCATCTCACCCAGGCCGGCAGTTAACACAAGCTTCCCGGCGAGCGTCCCCCAACCGTGCCGGCGCGCGAGCGAACCAAACGTCTCGTACGTTCCCTGCAAAATGCCCTGCGTGCCGATGTAGATCCACGATCCGGCCGTCATCTGCCCGTACATCATTAATCCGTCGCGTTCGTACTGGTCGAACTGCTCCTGCGTCGCCCAATGCGGAACGATGTTCGAGTTTGCCAGCAGAACACGAGGAGCATCCGTATGCGACTTGAAAACACCGACCGGTTTACCCGACTGAACGAGCAGCGTCTCGTCCTCTTCAAGCTCGCGCAGCGACCGCAGGATTGCGTCGTATGATTCCCAATTTCTCGCAGCCTTTCCTCGGCCGCCGTAGACGATCAGATTATCCGGATCAAACGCGACCTCCGCGTCCAGATTGTTCTGGATCATCCGATACGCGGCTTCGATGAGCCAATTCTTACAGGTGAGTTGAGTTCCCGTAGGACTTTTTACTTTACGTGCCATAAAAACGATGTATCATTCAGGTGCTAATCTTACCTATTGCTAAGCAAAGAACGAAATATGAAGGCAAAAGACATTGTTGGAGGCGGGGAATCAGCGGTTTTGATATTCACAAATGGCCGGAATCTAAAGATCAATGAAGACGGTACGGGGCATTCAGGTAACTGGCGTGTAAAGCTAGACGCCAGAGCCGATAAGGTGGTGGTTTATTTTCGCAATAAACTTAAGAACGTCAACGAAATCTATCTTGGCGACTTCGTTCAACTGATCGCATCGACGGAACCGCATTTACCTAACCGCAGGGCTTTTAAGTTTACGGGAATGAAATACGTAGGCGCCACGGACGCAAACTGGAATCAGTTCACAGGGGCATCCCAAGGCGCGATAACGCCTGTTCGCTATATTCGTTGATCAATTGGAGTTACTGATGAAGACAATTATCTCAACAGCAGTATTGATTCTGTTTTCGGCTCTGCTGACTGCCGCTCAAATCGCGCCGCCAGCGTCGGCTTATGATTCCGAATTAGCGGCGAAGGTCGGGGCCGACGAATACGGGATGAAGAACTACGTATTCTGTATTCTAAAGACCGGTCCAAAGGACGCCTCCATATCGGACAAAAAACAGCGTGATGAGATCTTCGCCGGGCACATGGCGAATATCCAGAGGCTTGCGGATGAAGGAAAGTTAGCCCTCGCAGGGCCGTTCGGCAAGAATGATCGCACCTATCGCGGATTGTTCATTTTCAACGTAACCACGGTCGAGGAAGCACAGAAACTTGTTGAGACCGATCCGGTGGTCAAGTCAGGAATGATGACCGCCGAACTCACACCTTGGTATGGTTCGGCGGCCACGATGCTGATCAATGAAAATCACAAGAAGGTGATGAAGAAGAACTTCTAACCTTACTTGGTTGAGATCACGAGATGCTGCGGCATCGGCGGCATCGGAACGTGTACGTTGCTGCGGAATCCGGCGTCTTCGCACATCTTCTTAAGCTCGTTAAACGTGTACGCATCACCGCCGGGTGTTGCCGCGAGCATTACCAACGCAAACAAGGCCTCGCCCGGAGGCGATACGCGGTCGTCGTTCGGAATGAACTCGAGCGTGATCGCCTTACCTCCCGGTTTGAGCGCGGCATTAACTTTCTTCATAAAAGCCGTACATGTCTCTACGTCAAAGTGGTGTAGGAAATTCGTTACCAGAACTACATCATAATCATCGCCAAACTCGACATCGAATGCGCTTCCGGGAATCAAGTGATGCCGGTCGCCGACCCCCATCCGATTCGCATTCTCCGTTGCCACGGTCAAAACATTCTTCCAATCGACCGCGTAGACCTCGGCGTTAGGATACGCTTGAGCCACGGTGATCCCGAAGATCCCGTGGCCGGCGGCGATATCGAGCACCTTTAGCTTTTGATCTTTCTCGAACCCGAGATTTCCGGCAATGCCCATTGCGGCGGGGAACATCATTGGCATCATCGCCTTAGCGAAGGTCACCCACATCGGGCTGTCCGGATCCATCGAAGCCTCGCCCTGAACCTGCGAACCGCCATTACGAACCGCATTCGTAAGATCATCGTAACCGCGTTTCTGCCCTTCGGACATAATAAAGTCGACCGCGCTTCCGAGGTAGGTCTGTGAATTCTTATTTAGAAACGCGGCGGCCATGTCAGACAACGTATAGTTGCCGTCGCTCTTGGTCAGAAAGCCGTGAACCGTGAACACATCGGCAAGAACGCGGATGCCTTTTTCCGACGCGCCGCACGCCTTTGCTATCTCGGGCACCGACTTGTTTCCATCCGCGATCTTCGTGAATAGTTCCAGCTCGATCGCAGTCTTATAAGCGGCCGAATGTTGAAATCCGGTCATTATCTGCCAGATCGGTTGAGGATCGGGCATAGGTTGGGCTTGGCTCATCGTCTATCTCCTTGAAGAAATGAAAAAATATAGCGCACGCAAAATTACATCCGAACGCGAATGAAAGCAAACGAGCCCGCACGGTAATTCATTGAAAGTTCGTATGTTAAGATTGCGGTTTAGACCGATCCCTTTGCGATGAACGTAGACCTCTTGATCACAAATATAGGCCAGTTGGTGACCTGTGCTTCGGGTGGCAAACCCAAACGCGGCGCCGAAATGCGCGATGTTGGCATTATTAGGAACGGTGCGGTCGCGATCAAAGATGGAAAGTTTGAAGCGGTCGGAACCAGCGACCAGATCAATGCCGTCTACACCGCCGACGAGGTTATCGAC
>DAIOWA010000399.1:0-3730 GCA_036758705.1 Pyrinomonadaceae bacterium
GCCGCCGACTCACTCCGAGCCCCGCTCCGAGCCGCTCCGACGTGCTCCGACGCAATATCCGACTGCACCGACACCGCCGACTTTGCTCCGACCCGTAAGAAATTCCCAAAATCGCAAGCATGAAACCAAATGTCTGACACCATAGGTCTATTTGGGTATCTCTATGCCTTCTGGGGAATCTCCTCTCCGTCCGCGAAGAATTCAAGCGAGGCGGAGTTAAGACAGTAGCGCTGGCCGGTTGGCGGAGGGCCGTCGGGGAACACGTGGCCTTGGTGACCCCCGCAACGAGCGCATCGGATCTCGATCCTTCGCATTCCGTAGCTGTTGTCTTCGATGTTAGTCAGGTGCTCCTTATCGAACGGAGCGTAAAACGAAGGCCAGCCGGTGCCTGAGCTGAACTTGTGTTTCGATGTAAACAACGGCAATCCGCACAACCTGCAAGCGTAGGTACCGTCCAATTTGTTATCGAGCAGCGTCCCGCAGAACGCTGCTTCGGTGCCGTGGTCTAGCAGGACACGATACTCCTCTTCGTTAAGATCCTGGGCCAGCCGATCGATGGCTTCTTTATCCAATGGTTCGATGTCGTAACCGCTTTCCGAGCGGTGAACTACTGTTGCGTCATTCATTTTTTTATTATATCGCACCTGTCCAGGTGCATATTCCATTGCGGGTGTCCTATCACGTTTCGATATTGCGTTATTCAGCTTGGACCCGTGCAAACGGGCTGACTCCATGGAGATAACTAAGATGAAACGACTTAAATCGCTGATATTGATGATCGCTGTCTGGGTGATCGCGGCAGCACCGCTGACCGCACAATCCGAACGGCGGATCCAGTTTCCAAAGGGCAAAAGCTCGACGGTCGTAAAAGGATCGACCGGTACATCCGGTGTCACTTACGTTCTGCGGGCACGATCGGGACAGAAGATCGTGCTTGACCTGGAGCCGGCTAGCGGTGTCGGGATCAAGGTGGAGACGAACGGCAGATACGGGCAGATGGTAATGCTTCGTGAAGAGAGTGGTGGGCACTACGAGGTCGGGCTCGAAGAGAGCGGTGACTACACGATCTTTGTCGGGTCGACCAGTGGTAAGTCTGTGCCGTTCACGTTGAAGGTAGGGGTTACTCGGCTTGCCGATATTTAAGCAGGACATATTTGGAGGAGCAATCATATGAAGAAATTGATCTTATTGGCTGTATTTATGATGGCCGCGGCGGCGATAGTGCCGGCTCAGAAGGCTAAAGCACTCGAAGCATATCTTCCGGTTGGATGTGAAGAATTACAGATCCCCGAGGGCAACAAACTTGCATTTAGCGTCTATGCATCGGGCGTACAGGTTTACTGGTGGAATGGTACATCGTGGGGATTCGTCGGCCCGATCGCAACCCTTTACGCGAACTCGGGAATGACCGGCAAGGTCGGAGTTCACTACGGCGGTCCGACATGGAAGAGCAACAGCGGAAGCCTCGTCATCGGACAGAACCCGATCCGATGCACCCCGGATCCGGATTCAATACCCTGGCTTCGCCTCGAAGCATACGAGACCGACGGATCCGGGATCTTCAACGGCGTCACATACATTCAGCGGATCACCACCAGCGGCGGCAAGGCTCCCACAGAACCGGGTACCTATGATGGTGAACGGGCCGAAGTACCTTACACGACCGAATACTACTTCTACCGGGCCAAGTAACGATCGGAAGAACCCAACCCGCGGCCTTTTTCTAGCCCCACCAGAAAGAGGCCGCGATTATGCAATAAAGGCCGATGAGCGCGAGGCCTTCCAGCCAGATCGATTCGCCGTCGTAAATGATGAAGGCGCTTACGATGACGGCGAGTAGGAGAACCGCCACCAGCAGTGGGGATAGTACGAACGTTAAGATCGCTCCGCCTAGGACGTAGGAGAGCAAGACCAGAACCGGAAATAGCCCAAGCGCGATCTGAAGGGAGCTGTTCAAGATCACGCTAACCGCATAATCCGTCTGGTTTCGCCAAGCGAGCTGGATACCGATCAAGTTCTCGATCGCATTTCCTGCCACGGCGACTACAACGAGGCCCGCGAACGCTTCCGAAATTCCGAGAGATGCCATCGCCGGCTGTAAGGCTTCTACAAACCAGTCGGACACCAGTGCAGCCCCGACACCGGACGCGGCGAGCACTCCGATCGTCAGCGGCATCGACCATTTCGGATGGCTGTTGTGTTCGCCTTCCGGAGTTACTGCCGGGTCACCTTTTACTGAAAAGTAGATATTTGCAGCCAGCAGTGTCAGGAGCACGATCGCCAGGAAGATATCCAGCGACAGAATGTGTGGTTCGGCGGGTGTATGAAGAAGCTTTGCCAACGTCGGCACGACCAGTACGGCAGACGCGAGAAGCATCAGCGTAACGATCATCTTGGGAGGCTCAGAATTAAAGCGCTGGGTGCCGTTCTTGATCCCGCCGAAGAATAGAGCGAGACCCAAAACCAGGACAGAGTTTCCGAGGATAGAGCCGATCAGCGCGGCTTGGACAACGTGGTCAAGTCCGGCACGAAGTGCGAAAATACAGACGAACAGTTCGGGAAGATTACCCAGGCCTGATTGAAGGATGCCTGTTGCTCCGGGACCGAGACGGCTGCCAAGTTGTTCGGTAGCGTCGCCAACGATCATCGCCAGCAGAGCAAGGGCGACCGCAGTGACAGTGAATGCGAGGACAGCGTTCGCGTGCGTGTAATGTAGTACTCCCGAAGCAAGAGTAGCAGCGACGCATAGCCCGACGATGATCTTCTCTTTACGCTCCATAACTGTTATTTTTCTCCGTCCGGAAGCTTCTTCTCCAATTGCTTGAGCCTTTGACTTATCTCGCCTAGTCTACGGAAGACCGCAGTTGAACGCAGCCATTCCTTATTGTCGAATCCGGGAATTCCGGAGACGATCTTGCCCGGCTCAACATCGTGAGAGGTCGCGGACTTGGCTGTCAACACCGCATCATCCCCTACTTTCAAATGTCCGGCAATTCCGACCTGTCCAGCCAAAATGACACGCTTGCCGATAACCGAGCTTCCCGCCAATCCCGTCTGCGAGCAAATCAGAGCGTCTTCGTCCACCGTGCAGGAATGGCCGATCTGTACGAGGTTGTCTATCTTTGCACCGCGTTTTATACGGGTTTCGCCAACTGAGGCACAGTCGATGGCGGTGTTTGCACCGATCTCGACGTCGTCTTCCAAAACAACCCGCCCAACTTGCGGGATCTTCAACCAGCGCTTCTCTTCATCCTTCGCATATCCAAACCCATCCGAGCCGATCGTCGAACTATTGTGGATGATGCAGTTACGGCCGATCTCGCAATTCTCGCGGACGGAAACGCCGGAGTGAATGATCGATCCATCGCCAATGGTAACACCTTCATAAAGCGTCACGTTCGGGTGGATCTTTACGCCCGGAGACACGTGGCATCCAGGCCCGACGACGACATTCGCACCGATCTCGGCCTCAGGCGATACGTCTGCGGTCGGATCGATAACGGCAGATGGGTGAACTCCCGGAACCGCGATCGAAAATGGATGAAACGCTCGTAAAGCCCGTGTATATGCGACGTATGCGTCCTTGGCTCGGAGCACGGCGATGTCGGTGCGGTCGATCTCGACACCGTCGCTGAGGAATATCGCCGTTGCTTTCGTCTCGCGGATCTGCGGCGTGTATTTGGGGTTTGCGAGGAATGTCACGTCGCCATCGCCCGCCAGATCGAGTCCG
>DAIOWA010000400.1:0-3726 GCA_036758705.1 Pyrinomonadaceae bacterium
AGGTCACTTCAAAATAGTCCGCCCCTTCAGGGCCGAGAGCGACCGGCCGCTTGCGGAAAGTTTCGCCGCCGTCGAAGACGAACACGAACGTTTGCCCCTGTTCGTTAACCACGGCGGATTTCGGGACCGCAAGCACCTGCCGCTCGCCGCTCGTGTCGATCGTGATCTCGACGAACATCCCGTCCTTTAACCGGCTGGCCGGATTGTTTATCTCATATATCACCGGCACCGTGCGCGTCTGCTCGTTCACGGACTGGCCGATCGAGACGAGCCGTCCGTCTCCGTCCGGCGTGCCGACGGTGTAAACCTCATCGCCGAGGGCTGCGCTGGTGAAGCTGGCCCGCGTGGACTCGCGCACGGCGGGCAGATCGCGCTCGAAAACTTGAGCTTCGATCAAAACGGACGAAAGGTTCACGACCGACAATATCTGGGTGCTGCCCTCGACCACCTGCCCGCTGGTCGCGGTGATGGTGTTAACGATGCCGGTCACCGGCGAGGTGAGCGGGAAAGTGCGGCTCGGCTGGTTGACGGTCGGGTTTTGGAAAATGGCCTGGCCCGATTCGGTCTGCTTTATCTGATTTTCGAGCAGCCGAACTTGTTGTTCCGCGGACGAGACGCTCTGCTCCGCGACGCTGACAGCGGTTCGGGCCTCTTCGAGACGTTTGACAGGGACCGCTCCGACCTCGACCAAATTTGCTGAGCGTCGGAGCTCGCGCTGTGCCTGAGCGAGCTGCGTGCGCGCCTGACTCGCGTTCGCACGCTGCTCCGCCTGCTGCCCGCGAAGCTGCAGGGCGGTGTTTCGCAGCTCCAGCCGGCGGGCCTCGACATCGCGTTGCTGCGCCAATACCTCGAGCCGTTGCTGCTCAAGCCCGACCTGACCGGAAACGTCCAGCACCTGCTCGACGTAACCGATCTGCTCGCCGCGCCCGACCGCAGAGCCGAGTGCCAGGCCATCGCGCAGGATCAGGCGCCCGGCGACTGGGGGCACGACCACGGCCCGAGCATCCGGGCGGGCTCGCACCGTCCCCGTGACGTTCAAGCCGCTCGTGATCCGCCGGGTCGAAACCGGCTCGGTCTTGATCCCGAAGAGGAGCTGCGATTCCTTGGAGACCGTCAATACGGTTTGCTCCCCCGTGGCCGCCGGGTTTGCGGCCGGCTCGCCCGTCGGCGCAAAATTACCCATCGCCCGGGTCTCGGTCGGCGGAAAGAAAAAGGACAACGCGAAGACACCGAACACGAAAAAGAGAAGTGCCAAAGCGGTAACGGGTGCGAGCCGTCTCATTTTTCTCTGTTGTTCGTCCTCGTTTCGAAACGAATAATAAACGCCGCCGACGATCCCGAAACTGAGCAAACTCAGAATCAGAACCCCGATCCAAAATGTCCAATTGGTCGGCGCGCTCGCGACGCTGACCGGAAAATCAGCAGAGAACGAGCGGCCGTCTTTGGTCGTGACGTTGTAAACGGTCTTGAAGTTTCCTTTATCGGAAAAGGTGTAATCGGCCCGGTAGAAGCTTCTTTCGAAAGTCGCGGGTATTCTTTCGGCGACGCTCGACCCATCGGCCGCCGTCACGGTGACGGTCAAGGCCGCATCCTCAAGCGCTACCGGCTCGTTAGCGCCGAAGCCCCCCTCGACCCGTTCGAGCACGCGCACCGCCATTTGGACGAGCTCGCCCGTGCGCGGGTCGGCCGGGTACCGTTCGACCCGCAGAACGAAGTTTCCGGCTTCGGATTCGATGTTCCGCTCGGCGCGGGCGGTCGCGACCGCCGTGCCGGTCGCAGCGGACGCGGGCTGGCCGTGGTCGTCTTCGCCATTCCCGAGCACGACGCCCAGAAGCGACGCGAAAATAATCGCGGTGGCCGTCGTCAGCCGGACAAATTCGATTCGGAAGAGTGCAAATTTCATTGCTTTCGTAGTAACGGGCCAGCGGTACGTAAAACGCACACACCTTCCGCTCGTCTTTCCCTCCAACTAGTGGCTGTGCGACGCGCCGTAAAGCGCCTGCATCGTCAACACATCGATCAGAATTGCTTTGACCATCCCTTTCGCCGTCGCGTCGTCAACGCCGTTTGCTTTTAAGTCCGCGCCCAGCAAAAACTTGTCGTCGTGCCCTTTGCCGGCGAATTGCGCGAGAAACGGAGCGGGAACGCCATCGGCGCGAACTTCCTTGATGTAGGGCGAGCCGTCCTTGTTTTCATACACGATCACCACATCCTTCCCGCCCGCTTTCACGACCGTCGCGGCGCCGATCTGCTTGCGCGAGCCGCCGGCCGTCGAGAATGCGAGGTATGAATGGTGATCAGTCGCGGGGACCTTTCCGTCCGCCTGTTCTTCGATTTCGGTGATCTGGCCCTTAGGAATATCCTTATGCTGCGTCGTGAAGCTTTGCGCGTCCGCGAATGCCGCCTTCACCTGAGCTGGCGTATCGTCCGCGTTTTTGGGCGGAGCATTGGTCGTGGTATTCGCATTCGCGGCCGGACGAGCATTTCCGGCGGTGGCCGTATTGCGAGGTGTCGCCCCCTGTGAACATCCGGCCGCGATCGCCGCAGTGACTCCCAACGCGGCAACCGCCAATATCGTCATCTTCTTCATGGTTTTTCTCCTGTTTCTTTATTGCGAACTACCGCTCTCCCGCTCGATACGAAATTATTCTTTCCGGCTTCGCCGGCGTCCCGAATCGATTTCATCAGCTTCGCACGATCGTCGGGACTCATCTTTAGATTTTCGTCCGGCAGAACCGAACTGCTCGGCGCGAACCCCGACGCGGGCAGCTCGCGGCCGATCGCGGTTTCCAGTTCCGTCAAGGCGTTGTAATAGTCCCGCGTCACCTGGTTCAGCGTGGTCACGCTCTCCGTCAACCGCCGCTGTTCGTTGACCACCTCGAAGATCGAGAACTCCCCGGACCCGTACGCCGCCCGGACCGTTTGCAGGTTCGCCTCCGACCTCGGGATTATCTGCGTGGTGCTGAGCACCAAAGCTTCGGCGGCCGCCCTGTACTTGCGGAACGCCACGGCGACGTCGCGTTTGATCGTGGTTTCCAAGAATTCCCGTTGGCGCGTCGCTTGAACCCGTTCACCCGTCGCGGAGGCTATCTCGCCCTGATTGCGATTGAAGACGGGGATGTCGATCGACACCCCGAAGGTGAGCTCGTTGTCGAGATCGGACGCGAAATCGCTGCCGTTCACCGGTCCGGGAAGATCGACGATCCCCTTCGTGCGTGAGTACCTGATCCCCGCCGCCACGTTCGGGACCGCGTTCGCGCGAGCGAGATTTATGCGAGCCGTGCCGAGTTCCTCGCCGATCCGTGCGGCCCGTAGATCTGCCCGTTCGCGCAAGGCGATCTCGGTCAACTCGCTCAATCCGGTGTCGAAACGCGGCGGCCGCTCGGGCTGCGGCGCGATCCGCAGAGGTTCCGCGATGTCAGCCCCGATGAGCGTCCGAATCTGCAGAAGCTGCGTGTCGAGTTCCCCGCGCGCCTGAATCGCCTGCACCTTGAGCCGGTCGTTTTCCACCCTCACCAAATTAAGATCGAGTGGTGCAACGTCGCCTTCTTTCAACCTGGCCTCGGTCGCCCTAACCAATTCCTCATTCCCGGCGATCAATCGCTCCAGCACGTCAAGCTGCCGCGCGGACGCGATCGCGGCGATGTACGCTGAGCGGATCCCGATCGCCAACTCCCGCTCCAGCGCGGCGACCTCGGCACGTATCTGATTCAGCTCGAGCTCCGC
>DAIOWA010000401.1:0-3720 GCA_036758705.1 Pyrinomonadaceae bacterium
ATCAGAGCCAGGCCTCTTTTCAAGAGGCGCTTGCCTGGCAGAAACGAACGAACGATTCGCTTCGACAGGCCGACGAGGTTGCCCGTCATGCGATGTCGATCGACCGCAGCGTGTTTGGATTCTCGTACACGGGTGTCGACACATATCTCGAACCATACAACCGGGCCAAAACGGCGATTCCACAGAATATCGCTCAGCTAAAACAGACGTGGGCTAACGATCCGGAGGCGCTTGCCCAGGTAGTCGCGATCGAAGGTGTGACGATCCAGGTCATCAACGAGGCCGACGCAAAGATCCAGGCTCGGAAGATCGGCGGGGCGGACGAGGGACTCAAACAGATCACAAATGTCGCTCATAGGCCGCTTGTGGATGCGGTCCAGATCGGCGTGCGGCAGCTTAAAGATACTGTCACCGCCCGCGGCCAGGAGCGTGACAACACGCTGGACAGCGGCCTTAGCCGGACGGTTTGGATACTGATCGCCGCGAGCCTTGTCGGCGTCATTTCTCTTGGACTCGCGAATTTCGTTGTTTTCCGCGAGATAAAAAAACGCCAAACCGCCGAGATCGAGCTAAAAGATTCGAATCGATCGCTTGAGCAGAAGGTCGAAGAACGTACCGAAGAGCTTGTCGAGATCAATGACACGCTTCGCGAGATCGGCGGCGAAAGAGAACTGCTGCTGAGAGGCGAAAAGCTTGCGCGGCAGGAAGCGGAGGTCGCGAATCGGCTTCGGGACGAATTTATGGCGACGGTTTCGCATGAACTGAGAACGCCCCTAAATTCGATCCTCGGCTGGGCGAGACTGCTAAAGGACGGGACGCTTGATCACGCGCAAACGCAAAGAGCGGTCCACACGATCATTAAAAATTCCGAGACTCAGAATCGTCTGATCGAGGACCTGTTGGACGTCGCAAGGCTAATTTCCGGGAAGCTTGAGATGGAGAACGTCCCGGTCGATCTGCTAGGCGTTGTCAGCGACTCGATCGAGATAGCTCGGCCGTCGGCTCATCAAAAGCATCTGCGGTTTGACTTCATTCGCGGCGAATTTGATCGTGAGCCGATCATCGACGGAGATACCGATCGCCTTCGTCAGGTTTTTTCAAACCTGCTTACGAACGCTATTAAATTCAGCCACGAGGGCGGCGGGATTCGCGTCGAAGCGTCTCAGGACGCCGAAGTTGCGGTGATCGCGGTAACTGACGACGGAATAGGCATCAGCAAGGATTTTCTTCCGCTTGTCTTCGAGCGATTTAGGCAGGATGTAAACAGTCCGGGGCGGAACGGCGGGTTAGGATTGGGGCTTGCGATCGTCAGAAATCTTGTAGAGATGCACGGCGGACGCGTCAGTGTGGACAGCGAGGGCGAGAATCGAGGGGCGAAATTTACCGTGCGGCTGCCGATGCATCACGACTGAACTATCAGTTCGACTGCTTTGAGAAGATCGTCACCGATCACATCCGGAGCTTGTTCGAGTTCGTGCTGATGCTCCTTGCCGTAGCCGGTGAGAACGAGCGCCGCTCCTATTTTGGCTGCCCGACCCGTTTCGACATCAATACGTTTATCGCCGATCATCCACGAACGTTCAAGGTCGATCTCAAGATCACGCTGCGCAAAATTGAGCATCCCGAGTCCCGGCTTCCGGCACTCGCAACCCTCGTCCGGCAGGTGCGGGCAAAAGTAGAACGCGTCGATGGCTCCGCCGAGTTCAGCCTGCATTGCGTCGTGAATGGCGTGCATATCTGCCTCAGAATAGATCCCGCGGCCGATACCGGATTGATTGGTGACGACAACGATCCAATATCCGCTATCTCTGAGCAACTTCAACGCATCGGCTGTATAGGGGAACACTTGCAGATCACCGACGTCTGATAGAAAGTTCACTTCTTCTATTAACGTTCCGTCACGGTCAATAAAGGCGGCTGGGCGTTTTCCGTTTGCGTCCGTCATTCAGCTTGAGTTTCCAACATTTTGGACGCCGATTCAAAGACGCGCTCGGGTGTGATCCGCGTCATGCATCGATGGTCGATCGGGCATTCGCGGAGCATACAGGGCGAACACTCGACCGGTTCGCGAATGATCTCCACACGCGGCCCGAGCGGCCGTGTCGTATTTTCGTTCGTCGGCCCGAATATGACGATCGTAGGCGTGCCGACTGCCCCCGCAATGTGAGCGAGGCCCATATCGTTCGAGATGAATAGGTCAAGCTCGCTCAAGATCGCGGTCGCGGTTCCGAGGTCGGTCTTGCCCGTTAGGTCGATGTGTTTTTCCTGTGCCGCTTCAAGGACGGATCGCGTTATGTCAGCCTCGTTCTCGTTTCCGAGAAAAACGACATCTGCGTCTTCGACTGAAGACAAAAGGTCGGCAAGGCGGGCAAAGTTAGCTGAAGGCCAGCGTTTTGCAAGGGAATTCGTCGAGCCTGCACCGATCCCGATCACCTTTCGGCCTTCGTGAACTCCCGATGTCGCGAGGTCATTGCGAGCTTCAGCCCGTCGTTCGTCCGAGACCTGCAGCCTTGGCTCGTCCGGCGTGCCGGTCTCTGTTCCGAGGTTGTCGACGAGGTTTAGATAATACTTGCTCTCGTGCAGCTCATTCTTCCACGACGGCACTTCAAGTTTTTCCGTGAGAAGAAATCCGCGTTGCTCGGTGGCATAACCGAGGCGTTTCGGGATCCGAGCGAGTCTTGCGACCAGCGCGGATTCGAAAGAATTGGGAAAGAGGACCGCAAGATCGAAGTTCTGCTGTCGAAGCACGCGGGATTGGTCAATGACACTGCGGACCGATCCGCGGCCTTCGATCGGGATGATCTCGTCGATGAAGTCCGCGTCACGGAAAACGCCCTCAGCCCACGGACGAGTATGGAGCGAGATCGACGCGTCCGGATACAGCTCACGCAGCAGCCGCAGTGCCGGAATGGTCATCACGGCATCACCGATCCAATTTGCTCCGCGGACGATGATTCTCATCTACTTTTCTATATAAATCTTCAGTGGTTAGTGGATAGTGACAAGTGGGTAGTGAAGGAACTATCCACTATTCACTTGTCACTATCCACTGAAGGAAAACAGATCCTTCAGACCTTCATCGAGCCCGACCTTCGGATCCCAATCGAGCTCCTGCCGTACGAGCGACAGGTCGGAAACATAACGCTGCGGGGCCGGTGCAGGCAATGGATTCTCTTCATCGACTACCGCCTGGAGCCCGGAGATCTCTTCCAGCTTAAAGACCAATTCTTTCAACGAAAGCGCGTTCGAACGCCCGCCGCCGAGGTTGTAAAGGCCGTGACTTAATGCCGAATCATGGAATGCGGCGCAAGCGGCCGACAGGTCATCGACGTGCAAAAGATCGCGAACCGGCGATCCACCACCCGGCAGCCTGATAGGTTCACCATGGTTGATCGCGTCTGCATAACCTCCAATAAAGCCCGGCGAGGTTCCCGCCGAAGTTCTCGCGTAAACGTTAGACAGGCGAAAAATACAAGAGCGAAATCCGTTTTGGCCTGCGTAATAGCGGACATAGTGTTCAGCGATCAGCTTAGACCACTCAAGTGCCGACTGGCCCGTGTAGAGCGTCTGACAGGTTTCGGGAACCTCGGCGAAATTGTCGGCAAACCTGCCGTAGACGTCCTTAGTCGACGCAAAGATGAACGCGGCGCCTTTGCGGACGTTCTTCAGAACATTAACGGTGCCTTCAACGTTTGTAAGAAAGACCTCGTCGGCGGCATC
>DAIOWA010000402.1:0-3710 GCA_036758705.1 Pyrinomonadaceae bacterium
GTAATGGCGATGTTCAGTCAGCGCCGCCTGCGTGAGCGGGCGGTTAGCTCGCCCTCCGTCGACCCGCGACTCACCTACGTCGAAGGCGGCATAACTCGCGGTGACAAGACGTCAAAGAAAATGTCACTCGTCTTCACTGGAGACGAATTTGCAGAGGGCGGAACAGTGATCGCCGACGCACTCGCCAAACACGATATTAAAGCCTCCTTCTTCCTCACCGGCCGCTTCTATCGCACGCGAGCGAACCGTCAGATCATCGAACGCCTCAGGAAAGACGGCCACTATCTCGGTCCACACTCCAACGAACATCTGCTCTACGCCGATTGGAACGACCGTAACAAGACGCTTGTCACCCGCGAACAATTCGACAAGGACCTAAACGATAATTTCGCAGCTATGCGCCCATTCGGGCTCGATCGCAAACAGGTTCCCTTCTTCCTGCCCGCGTTCGAATGGTACAACCGCGAGATCGCCGATTGGACCAGCGAAACGGACCATCAGATAATCAATTTCACGCCCGGCACGCGCTCGAACGCCGACTACACGACCGACGACGACAAGAACTACATCTCAAGCGAAGACATTTTGAAACGGATCAAAGAATACGAAACAAAAGATCCTAACGGCCTAAACGGATTCATTCTTTTAACGCACATCGGCTCCGGCCCGAAACGAACCGATAAGTTTCACAACAGGGTTGATGAATTGATCGGGTGGCTAAAGGCGAAAGGTTATGAGCCCGTCAGAGTCGATGAACTACTTAGGTGACTTTGAGTCACTATCCACTACCCACTTGTCACTATCCACTGAAGAACAGTCAGTTCGCCGTGCGTTCCATCCACGTCTGCGGATTCGAGCCGTCATCGCGGCGTTCCATGGTAATCGCACCCGGCGACGGACAGACGAGGGCGCAAAGGTTGCAGCCGACACACTCTTCCTCGATCACGCGCGGATAACGGTGGCCATTGGATTCGACGAACTCAAACGACTGATGGGCTCCGTCTTCACAGGCAACATAACAGAGATTGCAGCGTACACATTTCTCTTCGTTAACGTGAGCTTTGACGACATAGTTGAGATCGAGGTTTCCCCAGTCGGTGACGCGTTCAACCGACTTGCCAACGATGTCGTTCACCGATGCAATTCCCTTCTCGTCGAGGTAGGAATTCATACCGTCTATCAGATCCTCAACGATCCGATATCCGTAATGCATCACCGCGGTACAGACCTGAACATTGCCAGCACCGAGCAGCATAAACTCGACCGCGTCACGCCACGTCGAGATACCGCCGATGCCGCTGATGGGAATGTTGACCTCCGGATCCCGAGCAAGTTCGCTCACCATATTGAGTGCGATCGGCTTTACCGCCGGGCCACAGTAACCACCATGGGCAGCTTTGCCGTTAACATTCGGATGCGGCACAAACGTATCGATATCGACGCCAATCACCGAGTTGATCGTGTTGATCAGCGAGACGGCATCCGCACCGCCCTTAGCCGCCGCACGTCCTGGCGGGCCGATGTGAGCAACGTTCGGCGTAAGTTTCACGATCACCGGGATCTCGGAAACTTCCTTCACCCATTCGGTGACCATGCACGTGTATTCGGGAACCTGCCCCATCGCGGCGCCCATTCCGCGTTCGCTCATACCGTGCGGACAGCCGAAGTTCAATTCGAATCCGTCGCAGCCGGTATCCTGCGAACGCTTAACGATCTCATGCCAAGCCTCGCGCTTCGACTCGACCATCAGCGAAACGATGACCGCGTGGTTCGGATACTTCTTCTTACACTCCGCAACCTCTTTCAAGTTCACCTCGAGCGACCGATCCGTGATCAGCTCGATATTATTCAGGCCCAGCATCCGCGTGGAACCATAATCGATCGACGCAAGCCTCGACGAAACATTCGTGATCGGCTCACCCAATGTCTTCCACACCGCCCCGCCCCAACCCGCGTCGAAAGCGCGCTCGATCATCGAACCCATATTCGTCGGCGGAGCACTCGCCAGCCAAAACGGATTCGGCGATTTTATCCCTGCGAAGTTGATGCTTAGATCTGCCATGGCCTAATCAATATGCGAACCTGCAAACTGTACGGTCCCTCCAGTCAATGTTTCGTGGATTCCCATCGCGGCGAGTTTCCCCATCTGGGCCGCTTCGACAGCCTCACCGCCGCCGTTGACGCAATCGCCGCCTGCGAAAACCTTCGGATTCGAAGTCTGCATCTGGTCGTTCACGACAACTCGTCCGGTCTCGTCGGTATCGACCTCGCAAACATCGGTGAAGAACGAGCCCATCTTCGTCTGGCCGATCGCCTTGACGACTACATCGCACGCGATCTCGAATTCGGTACCGTCGGACCGCTTGCAGGCAATGCCTGCGACGCTGCCGTTGCCGTTTGAAAGGATCCGAGTCGGCGACGCGTTCCATTCGAATTCGATTCCGTCGGTCTTCGCGAGTTCTTTCTCGTAATCATACGCCGGAGCCTCTTTTTCCGAGCGGCGATAGATAAGGATCGCGTGCTCGGCACCAAGCCGCTTCGCCTGAGTCACTGCGTCGATCGCCGTATTCCCCGCTCCGATGACGGCAACTGTCTTCGCGATCGGAACCGACCCCCAATCGCGTGTCTTCACCTTCTCGATAAATCGCAGAGCGTCATAGACACCGCGAAGGCCTTCGCCTGGAATGTCGAGCATCCGCGTCGCCCCTAGCCCTACACCAACAAAGACGGCATTGTGACGCTGAACAAGGTCGCTAAAGATCTCGTGACTTGCTGAAGGAACGTCGCTATCCGCTGAAAGATGCACCGCCGAAGTGATGGAAGTACTGAGCTTAAACTTAACGCCGAGCTTTTCAAGATTTGCGACCTCAGCAAGCGAATCCCCCTGCGTCATTTTGTACTCGGCCATGCCGTACGTGTCGAGGCCGCCGGGCTTTTCACGGCGTTCGTAGATCGTCACGTCATAGCCAAGTCTGGCAAGATAAGCCGCACACGAAATTCCCGCCGGACCGGAACCAATGACCCCGACCGATTTGCCGTTCGCCTCGCCTTTTTCGAATAGTGTCTTGCCGCTTTTTAACACATGCTCCGTAGCGTAACGCTGCAGCCGCCCGATCTCGATCGGTTTCGCCACCAGTGTTTTCTCGACGCACGCGCCTTCGCAAAGCACCTCGACCGGACACACCTTCGCGCACGTCGATCCGATCGGATTGGCGTCAAAAATGAGCCGAGCCGAACCAACAAGGTTTCCGCTCGCGATCTTCTTGATAAACCCCGGAACGTCGATGTGCGTCGGGCAGGCGTGCATGCACGGAGCGTCGTAGCAGTACAAACATCGATTCGCCTCGACCGCCGCCTCTGCACGCGTCATCAGCGGATGGATCTCCGCAAAATTCTTTTCGATCTGTTCAGTTGAGAGATTTGGCATCTAGAACTCGGCGTCTACTTCGATCTCTATCAGCATATGCGGGTCGATGAGACCCGAAACCTCGACCATCGTCGTTGCGGGCATTATCTCACGGAAATATTCACCGTGTGCCCTGCCATATTCTTCCCAGCGACTGATATCCGTGACAAACATTCGCGTTCTTACGACGTGATCGAGCGTCGCGTCAAAGTGTTTCAAGGCTCGCTCGATATTGAGAATGCAGCGAATGGTTTGAGCATAGGCATCACCGACTCCGACAACATTGCTATCCTCGTCCGTCGCC
>DAIOWA010000403.1:0-2011 GCA_036758705.1 Pyrinomonadaceae bacterium
ATCACCGGATGCCGAGCCAGACGGATTTCTTACTTTCGGCGACGCTGACGAAGGCGTAGGCGTTTCCGGCGGCGACGATGTTTCGGCCCTCGCCGATCGTGGACGCTTTGGAGTCGCGGATGTTTCCGTCGTTGATCCAGAGCAGTTGATCGCCGGCCCAGGCGGGGGTTCCGCCGCCTTCGAAGGTATCGAGCTTTTGCGGGGCGTCGAATGTGCGGGCATCGGCGCTGGTGGAATGGGTTAGGTACATTCCGTGTTCGCGGGCCTCGCCGCCGGAGTACCACGCGACCAACAACTGGCCGTTGTCGAATTTCAACGCCGGGCCCGATACGGGACACGCTTCGATCTTCCAGCGGTCGTCGCTGACCTGGACGGGCTCGGCGAACGTCTGCCAGTCTTTCGAAGCGGCGACCGCGATGTGTCGAAGGCTCCCTTCATAAACGCGGCGATATCCGAGATAGACTGTGCCGTCATTGCCGATCGCGAGCGAGGTCTTGCAGCATGGGCATACGTCGTGGTCGATGCGATGATCGGTGGCGAACGTCTTGCCGCCGTCGGACGATACCGAGAAATAGAGCTCGGCGTTAGGTTCGGCCTCCGCTTCGTTTTGGGGGTTCGGGGTCGGCGTGTGGTGGAAGAATGCGAGAAACGGAGCGGCGGCGACCCCCTTTCTCGATGCAGTGGCGTTCAGATATCGTTCGTCCAGCCAGGCTACGATGATGCGTCCGTCGGGTGCGACCGCGAGAGAATGCATTCCGTGCGAAGCCGGTGCGGTGTCGCTGTGAATTTTGACCGGCTCGGCAAACGTCGCTCCGCCGTCGTGCGATGTCGAGAGGTATAGCAGAGTTCCCTTTTTCGAATCGGGATATCGCGCCGTCCAGCCGACGTAAACCGTGCCGTCCGCCGCGACGGCCATCGTCGGCGGATCGCCATACCACGTCCTCACCTGTCCCGGCTCCGGATTCACGCGGACCGGCTCGCCGAGAGTTTTTGATCCGTCGAATGTCCGCACGTAAAGATCGTTCTTTCCGTCCGCATCCTTTTCGACATAGCCGACGAAGAATTTTCCGTTGGTTGAAGCAGCAATCACCGGCTCACTCGCCTCCGTGTCCGGCCGCGAGACGCGGATCTTTGATCCGGTTTGTGATGAGGCATCCGCCTTTGGCATTTCCGTCGGTGCGGGCTTTGAACAACCAAACGACGCGGCAACAAACAACAACGCAATTCCCAATAACGTCCGGGCGTGAACCATAGCTCGAATTATCGCAAATCTCCCCACCGTCGTCAGCCAGGTTATTCAACGTTCTGCCGACACAAGCTGTGCAGACAGTGGCCTTGCCTCCTTCGCCGAGCGGAAAAGCTATGCTTTTTCCGCTCGGCCTAAACCATCTTCAGCCGACCAATACCACGGGCTGAAGCACCGTGGCCAAGCGAAGCCGAAGCAGGCTGCATCCGCAATGGATCGAACTCTCGATCCGCCGCATTCAACCAGTCGCTACCGCAGATGGTACCGGTCAGAGGATAAACTAGCGCGACATCGGAAAGGCTGCGGCGGGCCTGTTTATGGACTTCTCCAGTTCCTCGAGCTTCATATATACGGCGCGGAGTCCGGTTGCCAGGTCTTGCATGCCTTGCGCCTGCTGTTCGAGGCCTAAGGCGATCAGATAGATCGAATTATTCAGTTTTGCATTTCGGAAGTTTGTAACGGCCCCATCCAGGAACCACTTCGCACTTTCAGTCGGTGTCATAATCGTTTCCTCGCGCACATATGCGCTAGCCTCAACAACAACAGACGCGAGATGCTTCGAACATCGGACATTAGGATAAAGCGCTTTCACCGGTGAACTCGCGCCGGGCGGCGAACTGGAATCTGATCTGCATTGGACACACTCCCTAACGGTGAACTCGCGCCGGACGGCGAACTGGAATCTGATCTGCATTGGACACACTCCCTAACGGTGAACTCGCGCCGGGCGGCGAACTGGAATCTGATCTGCATTGGACACACTCC
>DAIOWA010000403.1:2111-3704 GCA_036758705.1 Pyrinomonadaceae bacterium
TCGCGCCGGACGGCGAACTGGAATCTGATCTGCATTGGACACACTCCCTAACGGTCGTGTTTCTGCCTGTGTGGTCACATGCGGGCTTGTGCAATAATGTTGGGCATGAAAATGCTCATGGTACTTGCGGTATTGCTGTTTACCGGTGCGGCCTTCGGACAGGTGACGAGTGTTTATACGCCGCTGGATGATAAGAAATGCACGACGATCGAGATGACGGACGACGAGGGCGGGTCGTATAAGGGTGAGTGTCGCGGCGTTGCGGGATATAAGTTGCACGTGATCGAGGGCGATCTGCGGCAGACGATAACGATCGTGGACCCGAAGGGCAATGAGCATCCGCTGCAGTTTTGGAATCTGACGGGAGCCTTCTCGGCCGTCGGCGAGCAAGCTGAATGGAGAATGAAAGGCAAGAAGCCGATCGCTCTGATCGTACGGCTTAACGTTAGTGAGAACGTCGAACATGCTTCAAAGACCAAAGGCTATCTTGTCGTTGCGAAGATCACGCCCGCGGCGACCTGCGTTACCAACTTTCTTGCACCTACGAGATCGCATAACTTCGAGGCCCGCAAAGCCGCCGACAGCTCAGCCTCGCGCCCGTGCAGATTTGAATCCACATCTGACTAAACTATAATTCCCTCACTCTTCAAGGTTCCTTTCACGGAGAATTTAAGTTATGGAATGGCTTGCCGATCCTAATGTGTGGATCGCGTTCGCGACGCTCACGGTCCTGGAACTCGTTCTAGGGATCGACAACGTTATCTTTATCTCGATCCTGTCGGGCAAGCTGCCGAAGGAGAAACAGGCTAGCGCTCGGTACATCGGGCTTGGGCTTGCATTCGTGATGCGCGTGATCCTGCTGCTATCGCTCTCGTGGGTGATCGGGCTCGTTCATCCGCTGTTTACTATCTGGGGGCAGGCGGTTTCAGGCAAAGACCTCGTGCTGCTGGTCGGCGGGTTGTTCCTGATAGCGAAATCGACGCATGAGATCCACGGAAGCCTGGAAGGGCCCGAGGCTCACGATGTGAAAAGGACGTACTCCGGTTTTACCGGTGTGATCATTCAGATCGTGCTGCTCGACATCGTGTTTTCGCTTGATTCGGTGATCACGGCGGTCGGGATGATCAGCGATCAGTACGGCGGACACGGGATCTATATTATGATCGCGGCGGTCGTCATCTCGATCATTGCGATGATGCTCTTCGCCGGGTCGATCGGCGATTTCGTACAGCGTCACCCCACGATCAAGATGCTCGCACTTTCGTTCCTGCTGCTGATCGGCGTGATGCTCGTCGCGGAGAGTTTCCACCACAAGATACCGAAGGGCTACATCTATTTTGCGATGGCATTCTCGGTCGCGGTGGAGTTTCTGAATATGCGGCTGCGAAAGCGCTCAAAGACGCCCGTCGACCTACACGATCCGTATCACGACGATCGCCAACCGGGCGAAGCGCGAGACGGTGCCGGCTTCCGAGCTGATGCTGGCCCTGCAGTGCGGCGGCTCTGACGGCTATTCCGGCATCACCGCCAATCCCGCGCTGGGCGCGGCCGTCGACATCCTCGTCGAGCATGGCGGCACGGCAATCCTCTCCG
>DAIOWA010000404.1:0-3686 GCA_036758705.1 Pyrinomonadaceae bacterium
TCAAATGTGGCACGTGCCACATTTTGAGATCGCGTCCGCGAACGGTCTGAGGAGGGCGACGAAGACGATGGACCTGCCGATACCGATTGCCGCCTGCGGCATTTTGAGCGAAGTTTAAGTGATGTTTATGTCAAGTTTCAGACTTCATCACTCCGCCGTCAGCCGTCCCGTTCATCCTTGTCCCAACGACCCCGACACCACCGGGCCACTCCGACACCGACATCCCACCGCCGACCCACTCCGAGCCCCGCTCCGCGCCGCTCCGACGTGCTCCGACGCAAAATCCGACCGCCCCGACACCGCTGACCTTGCTCCGGCACGATCTTTAACGCAGAGGCCGGAGAGAATGCGGAGGAAAAGGTCGACAAGAAACTCGACATGATGAGAAGGTGAGCAAACCGAAAACTGAGCCTCGACGCTTTCCGGCAATTGTGACTGCGGGCGGTTCAGTTTCCTTCAAAAAAGGCTTTTCACCGGGTGCTTTTGTGCTAATATGTCGGGTGGCCGACAAAAGCCAGCTGGTCGAGGCAGAAACTCCCGGAACTCCCTAATGAACGATTATTTGTAGGAATGGCGGAAGTCTTTAGGTAGGTGTGTGCCTTTATCGGCGTGCAAAAAAGCTTGGGGAGAGCATTAAATATTGCCAATGCCACTCCCCTTGCGCCCGCGAGTGGCTGGTAAGTGGAAGTGCCGGTCTACTCGCGGGCGGTCCATTTAGGGGTCGCGAGATTGCCAGCTTTCCCTAGTGTACACCCGTTCGCTGGTGTATAAAAGTATTGCAACGAATTGGTAAAACCGCTTGAGAATTCTATACACCGGGACAGAGAACCACATAAGAGTTGTGATCCATGTAATTTGAGATTTGAGATTTGAGATTTGAGATTTGAGATCTTTGATTTGAGATCTGAGATTTGAGATCTGAGATTTGAGATTTGAGATTTGAGATTTGAGATTTGAGATTTGAGATTTGAGATTTCAGATCTGAGATTTGAGACTTGAGATCTGAGATTTGAGATTTGAGATTTGAGATCGGTCTGGATATAAAATTGGGAATAACCACCCGCTACCGCAGGTGGTACTGACGTTCGCCGCCTCGCTTCGTATTAGTTGAGTTTGGGTGGATCGCCTTCTTTTTCGGCGGTGCGGCCGGCTCGGGTTATCGCGATGCGTTTGGTGGCTCCGGGGCCGTCGTTGACGTTGACGCGGATGTTGCGATAGGTGCCGTCCTTCTTATCGTTGGAGGGGATGAAGCCGATCGAATATTGAGTGCGGAGTTCGCTGGCGATATCCTTGGCGATCGTTCCCATCTCGGATGCATTGGCGGGGAAGTAGGACTTTCCGCCGGTCGAGGTCGCGAGGCGTTCGAGGAATGCTTTTGCCTTACCCTGCGGACTCTTGCTGATGAATCCTTTGTCGTCGCTAAGGCCTTTAACGAACCCTACCACAAAGATCTGCACGTCTGATTCCTTTAACAATTCGAGAAGCTGCGTTTCACTGTAATAGCTCGAACGGTCTTCGCCATCAGTGACGAGGACAATGGCTCGGCGGGTGCGGTCTAGATCCTTCTGTTTGCTTAAGGCTTCGTTCAGCCGTTCGACCGAAAGATAAACGGCGTCAATGATCGCGGTTTGGCCGCCCTCGATGTACATATTATCGAGAGCGTCGTTGAGATCGGTCTTGTTCTTCGAGAAATCCTGCAGGACCTCGATCTTGTCCGAGCTGACAAATCGTATGATGGCCGTCTCGTCGTCCTTACGGTTCGTGCCGACGAGATATTTACCGGCTTCGATTATCTGTTCGATCTGCAGCCGAAGCGAGCCGGAATTGTCGACGACGAGCGAATAGTTTGTCGGAACCTCGGATTTTGAGAAAAAGTCGATCTGCTGAAGCACACCGTCTTCGTAGATCTTGAAATCGGATTGCGGCAGATTGTTGACGGGGCGGTTGTTTCGGTCGACAACGCGAACGGTAATGTTCACCAGCTCGGTGTCGATCTTGATCTCCTGGTCCTCAAGCCGAGGCGTCGCACTGGGCTTCGGAGAAGGTGACGGAGCAGTTGTCGTCGTTTGTGCGGAAACAGTGATCACGCCCGCCAGTGCGATGAGCGCGGAAACGAACGAGATGGAAACAAGAGCCTTTAATTTCATCAATCTGAGATCACCCTATCGATCCTATTGTAGTTCGGAAAACGGGGTGGCGTAATAGCCCTCCCGGCTTCGGACTGTTAGACGCGAAATACCGCGTGGAGGTTTTACCTTAACTTTGACCTTGTGCCACTTTCCGTCCGGCTTGAAATCGGGCGGTGTATAGCCGATCGAATACTGGTGGCGGAGTTCGATGGCGATGCGCTCGAAGATCTCATCGAGTTCGGCGTCGCCGTTCGGATAGAACGATCGGCCTCCCGTCACTGATGTGAGCTCGTCAAGGAACGATTGGCCCATCAGACCGAGCTGGCTTGAAGAATCGTTGCCGCCGAGGATGCCGACCGCATATGTGACGATGTCGGATTCCTTCATCAGCCGCTTGACCTCGCCGAAATTGTATCGCGATGCGTTGTCCTGGCCGTCGCTGATGATCAGAAGTGCCTTTTTCTGGTGCGATCCGCGTGAAACACGTTCGAGTCCGAGATATACGGCGTCATAAAGAGCCGTGTTATTCTTGGGTTCTACGAGGGTGAGTTTCTGAAGTACCGCCTCACCATCTCGGCTCCGGTCGAGCAGAAGCTGAGCCCGTTTGTTGAACGCGATCAGGAAATATTCGTCCGACGGATGGCTGGTGTTGATGAATTTCGAGAGGGCGTTGCGGGCCTTTGCGATCTTGTCGCCGCTCATCGAGCCGGATACGTCGAAAAGGATGCCGACCGAGGCGGGCGAATCCGCATCGCTGAAGAATGTGATCTCCTGCTCCTTGCCGTCGTCCTGGATCGTGAATGCTTGTTTTGTGAGCCCCGAAACATACCGTCCGTAAAGATCGGTGACCGTCAGTGTGAGCGTGATGAGGTCCGTCTTTACGTTGATCTTTTTGGGGTCGACATCGACATCGGGCGTGGCGGTGGGCTGCGGAGTCTGTGCGATCGCTCCCGCCGCCGCGGCGATCGAAAAAACGCACAAAATTGCCAGCCGTGCCGAGAAATTTCGGAGGCCTCGCAACTCAAAAACCCGTGCTACCATAATTTTCTCCACGTCGGATAGACTAAATTCTAGTTAACAGATACAAGTTCCGCAAGATAATTGTGATGAACGAAGCGGGGCCTAAGTTGTTTCGGCTCAAAAATTTCCGTGTAGATACCTCATACGCAACATTTTCCTCTTTTTTACGTGATATACTTCGGACGAGCCGGCGGGATCCCCTGTCAATATGACCGGCCCGGAAACGCCCTTACTATCGTGCGGGCTTCTGCACTGAGGGCTCGCTCGACACCTCTCTAGAGAATCTGAAATGGCTGAATTCGTTTGTCGTTTAGGAACGCCGTCCGGCGAGATCGTAACTAGAATTGTAGAGGCTACCGGAGCCGGTGATGCCCGCGTTCAGCTTGAACGCGACGGGTATAAGGTGTTCGACGTTGCCTCGACCGCTAGCGGGCTGAAGTCGCTGCTGCCTGGTGCATCATCGAAGGGCAAGGGCAAACAGGCCGATTTCCTATTATTCAATCAACAGCTTTCAGCTCTGCTTCGAGCCGGTATTCC
>DAIOWA010000405.1:0-3684 GCA_036758705.1 Pyrinomonadaceae bacterium
GAGCGAACGGCTCGCGGCTCTTTATTCCGCCGTATATGCAGCCGGTCGAACCGAACGTGCCGAAGCAGATCGTCGAGGGCTACACCGAGCTCGGCAACGCGATGGCCGCGTCGATGCGGAAGATGGGCTATCAAGGCATCACTACCAACTCTACCTACGACGCCTGGACACCCGCTCGCGCCTATTCGCACTACCACGGCGGTGTCCGCATCCTGAGCGAAACCGCCTCCGCACGCCTCGCCACGCCGATCACGGTCAAGTGGGAAGACATCCGCGGCTCGTCCGACGACGGCTACGACCCGCGAGTCGAATCCGCCAACTTCGGCCCCGTCTGGAAAGGCGGCGAATGGGGTTTGCGAAACATCACCGACTACATGACCACCGCCGCGTTTAGTTTGTTGAATCACGCATCCGACAACCGCGAACGCTGGCTGTCGAGGTTTTATGAGATCGGGAAGGAAGCGGTCCGGCCGAGGAAAGCAGGTGAGTCACAGGCAATCATTCTTTCAGGACAGAATTCGTGGGGTCTCTCACTACTTCTCCAAAGAGCTGCTGTTAAGTTTGAAAGAGTTGGAGCATTTAGGCATGATGGCAAATCGTTTCCGAACAACACGATTGTCATAAAGATGAATCAGCCCTACGCAGGCTTCGCAAAGGCCCTCTTGGAAGCTCAGTCGTACCCGGACTTACTCGACAAAGAAGGGCACCCAATTGCCCCGTATGACGTTACAGCCCATAGTCTAAACCTGCTCTCGGATGTCGACGCAACAACAACCGCCAGCCCTCTGCCAAAGACCAGAAAGCCAGATCCACCCACATTAACCGCCTTGAATCTGCCACCAATTGATTCCGGTCCGAACGTTTTTCTTTATCGTTCATGGAACGCCTCGATGGACGAGGGGTGGACCAGGTGGGTATTCGATCAGCGCCTTCGGTATTTCAATGACCGATTGTCGTATAGACAGGTATTAGACGAAGAAATCAAGAGGGGAACTTGGTTCGGTGGAACTCCCCGAACAATTGTCTTCCCCGATCAATCGGCTGGGCAAATCCTGAACGGGTATCGCAAAGGCTCGATGCCGGATCAGTACACGGGCGGGGTTGGGAAAGAGGGTGTTGAGAATCTGAAAAAGTTTGTCGAGGCGGGCGGGACGCTTGTATTCCTGAACCGCGCGTCAACCTTTGCCATCGAGCAATTCAACCTGCCGGTGAAAGACGTCACCCGCGGACTCGCTCGAAAGGATTTCTACATCCCCGGCTCGATCCTCCGCACCGAACTCGACCTCTCGCACCCGATCGCCAAAGGAATGCCCCAGCAGTCGATCGCCTGGTTCGAGAACTCGCCCGCGTTCGAGTTAGTTCAGAGTGCGAGCTTTAGCTCGTCTCCCGGTGGCAAAGAGACGTCTCTCGGCAGCGGAGGACGCGATGAATCGCGCACTCTGAACGCACGCATCATCGCCCGTTACCCGTCCGACCCGAAACAGATCCTCCTCTCCGGCTGGGCACTCGGGGCTGAGAAGATCGCGGGCAAGGCGGCGCTGGTTGAGTTCACCTACGGCAAGGGTAAGATCGTCCTCTTCGGCTTCCGCCCGCAGTATCGAGGGCAATCGCTGGCGACCTTCCCGCTGTTGTTCAACGCGATCAGCCAGTAGGTCGGAGAAATTAGCCACGAATTTCACAAATTTCACGAATTATGGAAGACCGAATTCTTTACAAAGACCTGTCGTACAAGATTGTCGGACTCGCTATGCAAGCTCATCGTGAGTTAGGACCGGGGTTTCTTGAGAAGGTTTATGAGAATGCTTTGATGGTCCTTTTCGAGGAGAACGGAATCCAAGCTCAAGCCCAATTACCGATCCAGGTTCAATTTCACGGAAGAATCGTCGGCGATTATATTGCCGATATTCTCGTTGAAAATTCCATCGTCCTCGAACTCAAAGCTCAGGACAGGATCCTTCAACTGCACAGAGCCCAAACGATCAATTATTTGAGGGCTACACAATATCGCCTCGCTCTTCTCCTCAACTTTGGTAAACAGAGCCTCGAGTATGAGCGGATAGTCTTGTAGCCCAGACAATAAAAATTAGTGTAATTCGTGAAATTCGTGGCTAATTTTCTTAACTGGAACGAAGTCGCCCAAATTCACCGATCCCGCAATGGCATTTATCAAAGCCGCGGCAGGCTTATTTCGCTTCTCACCGATTTCGGACGGATCAATCCTTGCTATCCGGATTTCCACGGCGACTCGACGGACGTTATCCATTACACGGGCTCGGGCCGTCGGGGTGATCAGAAGATGGATGCCGCAAATCAGGCGATGCTGGACGCGGTCGAGTCAGGCCAGGCGGTTCCGTTGTTCAATAAGCTTGGAGTGAATCGTTGGGAATACTTGGGCGAGTGGTTGTTAACGGCGGGTGACTTTGTGAGAGATGAAAGTCGCGAGCGGATGGTTTGGAAATTTACATTGAAGCGCAATCCCGAATCTGAAATTTGAGATTTGAGATTTGAAATTGAAGGCGACCCTACAGCCTGATCGTTATCACGCCCTCGTCGAAAGCGGCCGCAAAGCGATAGAAATCCGCAAACTTGCCGAACGTTTCGGCCAGATCCGCCGAAACGATAAACCGTCCGCTGTCGAACTCGCCGACGATCTTCTTCACCAGATACGGCGGCAGAAATCGGATCGGTTCGCCGCTGGTCGATGTGATGCTGACGCCAAGGATGTCGCCGCCGTCAATGGCGCTCAGCAGCAGCGTGTTGGACGAATCCGAGATGGCCATGCGAAGAGCATCACGCTCCACGCCCATCTCGAGTTTTCTCATATCAAGGCCAATATGCACTTCCCGCAGCCGTTTGGCTTCGTTAACGTATTCGAGAAAATTGGCGTCCACGCCGCGAAACTGGAGGTCTTCGAATGGCACCTCGCCAAACCCGTAAAACTCAAGAAATTCGCCATACATCGGCTTTTGACGTGCGATCTCGATAAGACTGCAATTGTGCGGGACGGATTGATATCTGTATTCCATTTTGCCGGTTCGGAGGGGCGGAAGAAGACACGAAAAGAGACGCCCCAAATCTAATTGCGTAGAAATCGCAAATTCTTGCCGGATTTTGGCTCGCCGTTTTGAGAAAAATTGTCGGCTGATAGAGAATGTTTCCGTTTCCCGCATTAGATCTCGGCAATGTAGGCTAAACACAGATCCGATGACACATATCCGACAAGCGACCGACGCCGATAAGCCGGCAGTCTGGCAGATCATCAAAGCAGTTCTCGCCGGCGGCGATACTTATACGTTCGCACCCGACACGCCGGAAGACGTGATGATCGCCTTCTGGTTTTCGCCGGAGAAGCACGTTTATGTAGCCGTGTCAGAACCGCCTGCGTTAGCGGGCGGCCAGTCTGATGTGATCCTCGGCACCTATTGGCTCAAAGCAAACCAGCCGGGCTTGGGCGATCACGTCGGCAACGGCGGCTACATGGTCTCGCCTGATGCGAAGGGCAAGGGGATCGGGAAGATGATGGCCGAGCATTCGATAGAAGAAGCCCGCCGCATAGGCTATCAGTCGATCCAGTTCAACTTCGTCGTCAAGTCCAACACGGCCGCTGTTAACCTCTGGAAAAGCGTAGGCTTTGAAGTGATCGGCGAGATCCCCAATGCCATCCGCCACTCACAGCACGGCCTC
>DAIOWA010000406.1:0-3671 GCA_036758705.1 Pyrinomonadaceae bacterium
AGTGCGGTGATGAACTTCTTCATAACTTTCCCTGGATTCAAACGACGTAAAGGTCGCGGCCCGCGCGTTCGACGATGAGCGTATCGGTGTCGCTGCGATAGCGTTCAATATCAAATTCCGATGGATCTGCGTACGACAAGTTCGCCGCCTCGCATCGATCCCGCGAGATCGCGGACGAGAGCGTGATGCGGAACCGTTGCTCCCCATTCGATTGAGAGCCGTAAGCCACATGCGCGAGATGGGCCGCAACACAAAGGTCTCTAGCAAGATCCGGAGACGCAGCGACCATTTCTCGAACCCGCTCGATCGGCGCGTAACCGAACCGCTCTATCCCCTTACCATGCATTCGGGAGAACTCAGTGATTTGTGGTGCATGAATAATAAGTTCGCCGCCGCCTTCGATGATGCCCCCCAGCTTATAGCTGGCTTTGCCGCCGGTCCATAGTTCGTCATAGTGCGAATCAAGCAACGCGACGACACGTCGATATTTTCGGCCAACTTGTTTGATATGGACCTTGCGGCTCAACTCCGCCGCAGATCGAAAACTTTCACGCAGATCTCCACTGAAAAGGCCGTGTGCTGCAATGTCTCCATGATCGTCTCTTGAAACGACCGACGAGAAACAAACTATCCTGGCCGGGATCATATCTGCCGCCGTTTCGATCATCCTGCGCACCGGCGTTTCCACCCGACCGATCACATTCTCTATGCCCGAAAGTGCCCCGATCCAATGGGTCACGTTCGTCAATTCTCGTCCCGAAACTCCGGGAAAGAGGTATTTCGCACCGCCTGCGAATCCCGCGACCTCATGCGGGACGACCGCGCCGAAGATGATGATGAAGTCGCAGTTAGCCGGCGAGAGAAGTCGATTTACCGAGACCTTCACGCTCTTTGTATATGCCCCTTCAGTGATGTCGGAAACAGTTTCAGCGCCTATCTCTCCGATCTCAATGATCTCGCTCGGGTCGTTCCATCGATGGTCGTGAATAACGCTATCAAGCGCCCAATCTGCCCAGTTCTCACGTCCCGTCTTCTCGCCCTTCTCCGCGTCTGTCATCGCAGCGTGCGTCCCTTGGGCTATCAAGACCTCAAATCTGGATGGGCTTTTCGGTTTTAGCTCGTCGATCGCGAGCGGCAAGAGAATGTTTGTAATATCGTCACGAGTCTTGTCCGGGACGATCGCAAGAATGCGAGCCCCGTCAGGAATTGCCTCAAGCGATCTCGACACGATCTGCCGCAGCACGGAGCGTCCGAGGCTCGAGTCAACCGAGCCCTCGCCAAACACAATCGATCGTTCGCCATCCTTCATTGGATCTCGACTTCTGCGATCACAGGCAAGTGGTCCGACGCCCAGAGGCCATTCCACTGGTCGGAAAGAATACCGTGCTCAAGGACCTTCATCCCTTTCCGCACGAATATGTAGTCGATCTTGCGGCCCTGCTCGATAGTCTTAAAGCCGGTCCACGTCGAGTCACCGCCGAAATGCGGATGCATCGAAACGTATCGAGCATCACTCATCCCGCCGGCGATCGTCTTATACGCTTCGTTGGATTCGACCACGTTAAAGTCGCCCGTCAGAACAAACGACAGTTTCCCTGAGGTTTCACCGATCCGTTTCAGGATTAGCTTCGCGCTTTCGACCCTCGCCCACTGTCCTATATGGTCGAAATGCGTATTGAAATGAATGATTGTTTTCTTTGTATCCCGGTCGAGAAACTTCGCCCACGTCACAATACGAGGAAGCGCGGCGTCCCATCCTTTACTTCCGGCAACCTCTGGAGTTGGAGAGAGCCAGAAAGTGTTGCACTGTTGGATCTGAAATCGCGACTTTCGGTAAAGAATGGCCGAATACTCACCGGACTCCTTACCGTCAGCCCGCCCGACTCCACACCACGCCATATCCGGCAACATCTTCTCTAGATCTCGCAGCTGCGTCAGCAACGCCTCCTGCACGCCCACAAGATCCGCCTTATGAAACCTGATCACATCCGCAACCTTCTGTTTCCGATTCGACCAGGCATTCACACCATCCCGCGGCTCGTCGTACCGGATATTGAACGACATCACGCGAACCGGATCACTACTGGATTGCCCGAACGATCCGCTAACCGTGCACAAAAGCGTGATCGCGAGAAAAACAATTCCATGTCGAGAGATTCGTATCAAGATCTACTCCGATGTATAGAAAAGGCGTGGAAAGTTAATAGCGATCCACGCCTTAGATCGTCAGAAAACCGCAGTCAATTAGAAGCTAAACCGCGCCTGAAATTCACCAACGCGACCCGAAAGCCCGTTGGTCGGGATTCCAAAACCCGGATTGTTTACCCGAGTGGGGTTGCTGTTCGAGCCAAACGGGGCGAAGTTCAACTGGTTGAACACATTGAAGAAGTTGAACTTCAGATCGAGGCCCGAGGTCTCGCTCCATAACCCGAACCGCTTCCCTAACGATACGTCGGTGACGAAATACTTCGGACCGTTAAAGGTGTTTCTGCCGACCCCCGGCGGGTAGCTAAGCGGATTCGCATTAAACGGGAAAGCGGTGGTGAAGACATTGTTACAGCCTGCCCCGACCTCGCAATTGCCTCCGATATAACTGCCCGGAAAAGGGCCGCCACTTAGGAATTCATCGTTCGAATTTCCCCGGGGAGCAGTCCCGTCGTACCCGATGGGACGCGGATCGCAGAAGTTTCCGCTCGATGAAGTAGCACCCTGAAGACAACTACCGGTCCGCGGCGTCCACGGATAGCCGGTGTTGTAAGTGACGATCGCACCGACTTGCCAGCCGCCCAGTATCTTTCCCTTCCATGAAGTCTGTTTTGAATAGAAAGGTATGTCCCAAACGGCACTGAAGTTCATGTTATGACGGGTGTCGAAGTCGGACCGGCCATATTCCTCGTCCTGATCGATCGGATACGTCTGGTTAGTACAACCGCATGGAGCTTCGAACGAGACGGTATCGAGACTCTTTCCGAACGTGTAATTAGCAACCAAACTGAAACCGTTGGTGAATCTGGTTCTCAGACTGGCCAGCATTGCGTTGTAGTTCGTGATCACGTCGGGTACTGCGTAATACACGGCTCCGAAGTTATTGACGCCTGCGGGCTCACCCGGACGAGTTATGTGGATCGGCTCGATGCGTGTAAAGTTCCTTCCTCGCGTTCCCGTATATCCGAGAGTCGCGACTGTTCTCCACGGAAGCTCATACTGGCCTTCCAACGAGTAACGCCATACGTGAGCATTCGGGAATTCGCGGGGAGAGCCGTAGATCTCCGGTCCGGTCGCCCTAACGAGATTCGGATGGTTGGGGTACCCGTAGATAGTACCATCCGAACTCAGTGCATATCGCATTGCGAGAAACTTGGGATCCGTGATGGAACCTGGACAGCATAGATTATTATACAGTTGCGCGGGCGCTCCCGGATTTCGCCGGGCATTGTTGAGTAGGGCATTCGGAAGGCGGTCGTAGGCGATGCCTGTACCTCCGCGAACAACGAGCTTGTCGTTAAACCTTTTTGGCGACCATGCGAAACCAGCCTGCGGTCCAAAATTATTCCAATCAGGATCTGTCAGGCTGTCTCGAATCTCGATCGTCGCACCTGTCAGCCCGCCGTCAGGACCTAGATTCAGATTGCCCATTGCGTTATTGTCGGGAACGATCGGGCCAAGATACT
>DAIOWA010000407.1:0-3657 GCA_036758705.1 Pyrinomonadaceae bacterium
CGGAGTCTCCCAACCGTTCGGAGTTTTGACCTTACCTTCCGCATTGAATGTTTCGAGATATAGATCCTGAACATCCGGCCCGACATTAGTTGCTCCCCAGGCGATGTATTCGTTATGGCCGAGTACGACGCCCGGAACGCCGGGGAGCGTCACGCCCGCGACACGCATCGTTGGCGATTCGAGAAGCGTAAGATACCAAATGCCCGGAGCCGTCGGCGCAAGGTGCGGATCGTTCGCGAGTATTGGCTTGCCATCCGCCGTTCGCTTGCCGGAGATGACCCAGTTGTTGCTGGCGGCGAGATCTTCGGCGAAGAAGCCGATGCTTTCGAGGGAGGATCGGCGGATGGTGTCTTGTTTTTCTGCGGCGGCGAGGAGTTTTGTGTCTATCCCCGACACCCTCTCTACCAGTCGGGTATCTGCTTTCAGGGCCGAGTCCTGATTAAGCCCTTGCTGACGCGCGGGCTTCTGCAAACTCGCGGACGAAGGCGTCCGCGGTCCGTCTTTGCCGTAGAGGATCACGTCCTGGTCGTGGCGGACGTCGGCTAGTTCCTCGAACTTTTGCTTCGGCAATGTTGACTGAAGTTGGGCTTTTAACAGATCCAGACGCCAGGTTGAGCTTAGGGCGTCGGCGAGGATCTTGCCGATGATCAGGGAATCCGTGGGCTTCCAGGGTTTCGGCTTGTATTGGAGGATGCGGAATTCGATCGGGAGCGAGGCGTCGTTCAGCGATGCGATGTAGGCATTCACACCGGCCGCGTAGCTGTCGAGCGCCGAGCGGAGTGACGGATCGAGATACTGAATGCTGTCCTCGACGGTCTTTGCAAATCCCAGCCGTCGCCAACGCTTATCTTCTTCAAGAGTCCTAGAACCTGACAATTCAGCGGTCTCGCCCCGGGCGACACGCCGCATCATATCCATCTGCCAGAGCCGGTCGCTTGCTGTGACGTAGCCCTGGACAAAATACAGGTCGGCCTCGTTCGAGGCAGATATGTACGGCCGCGAGTACGAGTCGCGCGAAACGCTAACCTTATCCTTGAGGCCATTGACCGATACGGTGTCCTGCGCGAACGCGGAGAGCGCCAGGAGTACGACTGCGAATAATATTCGATGCATAGGCTGTTACCGAGCGAAGAGTTATCGCAATCTTAGCATTGGTTTTGGTATCCGAGGTATGCCGAAAGAAGCTACACGCGAAGACGCTAAGCACGCAAAGAGTTGGATGCGTTAAATCGAGACCTTGAAATAAACCGAGTCTCTCTTTGCGGCCTCTGCGGCTTTGCGTGGAACTTCCTTTCCGATCGGAGTTATGCCGACGTTTCCATTCCTCTTTCGTCTAAGCTAAACTCAGCGAGAAATTCTGCGAACACTATGAAACGAACGACACTGAAACTGATCATCGCCGGGTCGCTTGGGGCGATAGCTTGTGGATCTTCCGTGACTAACACCGCGACTTCCAGCACACCGACACCAAAACCCGCCGCGACCGCCGCCGCTGAGCCGGTTGATGAACTCGCGGGCGGGCGGGCTCTGTACGAACAGAATTGCTCGGCCTGTCATAAAGAAGACGGAACGGGCGGCAAGATGACGATCGAGGGCGAGACGCTGAACGTCGACGATCTGACGTCGGACAAGATCAGGAAATTCACTGACGAAAAGATCACCGGCTATATCTACAACGGCGTCGAGGACGAAGGTATGCCGGCGTTCAAGGACAAGCTGGCTGAGGCCCAGATCCGCGAGATCGTTGGTTACGTCCGGAAGGGCCTTCAGAAAGAAACGAGAGACAATGTCCTTCCGTTACGATGAAGTTGCAATCGGACGCGCAGGCAATTAGACTTGAATTGTTACGCACCCGTAGCTCAGCTGGATAGAGTATCTGACTTCGAATCAGAGGGTCGCATGTTCGAATCATGCCGGGTGTACCATTAAGTTTGAAAAGGGCTGTCTGACAAGGCTGCCCTTTTTTGCTTTTGATTTCCCGTTTCGTGGAGCAATTCTTAGGAAGCAGACATGAAATAAGAAAACAAAACAAGAAACGCGAAGGGTGAACTTTGAAACTACTGCTCTCTACTCAGGTATCCAGAAAGTTCTTCCGTTATCCGACGTTTTCTTTAATCCCAGTTTCGACAATTCCGAATCGGGTGCTCCGAGATAGGTAAAGTGCGGCAGGTCGGACGTGACGGTTTGGTACCAGCCGTGCTTGGCCAGGATGTCGCGGACCTTTGGGTCTTCGTTTTCTTTTACGTCGAGAGCGAGCATTGAGAGGTGCTGCGAGGTTCCGGGAGGCGCGACTGAATAGATGATGGATTTTGAGAGATCTTTGGCGAAGTAGATTCCTTGCTGTTCGAGTTTGAGGACCTCGGGGACCTGTTCGTAGGGCGACAGGGATTTGAGCTTGTCGGCCTGTGCCTGCGTCATTTTTCCCTTGCCTACCCAATGTTTAAGTGCGGGATCAACGCGGCTGTTCCAAAGGTCGATGGTCTCGTCGTAGCTGCGTTTGGCCGAATCTTTGTCGCGTGGATTGATCGACAGACCCGCGGCTTTTGCATCGGCGATCGCCTTTCGCAGTCCATCCATCGCCGCCGCTTGAAGTTCGACGTTGAATCCGCCTATGGTTTCGCTGCTTGTCTTGAGCGAATTCTGGAAAGCCGTGACCTCGGCTTGATCCTTGAACACAACTGTTTTCGGAGGCGTCACTCCGCCGCGTGCCATGAACACCGCGCCGTACTCCTTTAGAAGCAGACGCCCTGCATCATCGGTTGGAGCTTTGAAACCGTCGGGGAGATTTGCGGCAAAGCCTGTTGCCGTCGTTTTGGTATTTGAGTTGTTGCTCATCTGATTTGTATTCGACGGTGTCGAACTCGCGCTCGGACGCGGTGTCGGAGTGTCCTCTGAAGGCCGCTCGGTCGGCGACCAGCAGCTGAGAACCGCCAACCCGACAATTGCCGCCGCGATCAATCCGTTAGTCTTGTTGTTTTCCATGATCTAAGAACGCGTTGAAGACCCATCCTTGCTTGCCGCTTTCCGTTTGGACCAATGCCCAGTTCGACGTGATATCTTCCCATGTGTCCGAATTTTCCGAGTATCGGATGACGAATACCTTCTGCCGCGGTTTTAATAGCGAGAGCTTGCCCTTGTCCTGGATCGCGGGTTGCTTGCGAAGCCATACGTCCTTCCGCGTTACGTACGCGACGGTTGCCCCAACCGGCGGTTCCGTTTTCTCCGGAGTCTTGGTTGGTGAAGGAGTGGGCGAGGCGACAGGTTTAAGGTTTAATACCATTTCCTGCGTGAATGCGGCTCCGTTCGGAGCTCCGGCCTTCACCTCGACCGGCCACAGGCGATGGCGTCCTTCGTTGGCAAAGCCTGAAACGAGGGCGAACGCATATTTCCCGTCGCTTAGGTGCTGAGCAAAGCGGATCCGCTTCATCGCGGGCTTTTCGTCGACGATCGCGGCTTGAAAATCGAGATACTTCACCTTGCCGTCGTCGGAGATCGAATCGAGACGGATGAACTTCAGATCGCTGATCGGAATGTCAGCCGCGTCGGCATAGAGAATGAGTTCGGGCTGCGAATTGATCTGCGGAAGAGATGAGTCCTTTGCGATCGCGTCGCGAGCCTCAAGCAGGTTCGCCGTCTCCTGTTTCTTTACCTCGACCA
>DAIOWA010000408.1:0-3643 GCA_036758705.1 Pyrinomonadaceae bacterium
AATAGTCATCGAACTATCCACTTGTCACTATCCACTAACCACTGGAGAATATAGATATACTAACGAATGACCGTAAGACGATTTTTTGCACCGCCATCACAATTCGTCGATGGGATCGTCACTCTCGATGAGGACGAGACCCGGCATCTGCGCGATGTGCTTCGATTAAAGGCCGGTGATACCGCGAACATCTTCGACGGCGAAGGCCGCGAGTTCGAATGCCGCATCGCCGCGATTGAGAAACGACAATCAACTCTGACCATTCAATACGAAGTAGAACCCGCCTCATCCGAATCATCGCTCGATCTCGCCATCGCTGCCGTACTCCTCAAAGGCGACAAACTCGACTTGGTCGTCCAGAAAGCGGTCGAACTCGGCGTCAATCGGTTCATACCGATGGCCTCCGCCCGTTGCGACGTGAAAGCCGCCGACCCCTCCAAACGTTCCGCCCGATGGAAACGCATCGCGATGGAAGCGACCAAACAGTGCGGGCGAGCCAGACTAATGCAGATCGAGGAAGTTATCGATTTTCGTGAACTGATCGATCGGACGAACGATCAAGACCTGACTCGGATACATTTCTCAGAACGCGATGGCGAAAGTTTCGATGCGGTTGAAGGTGCGAAAAAGATCCTTGCCTTTATCGGACCCGAAGGCGGTTGGGACGACGCCGAAATTGAAAAAGCAACAGCCGCCCGGATCACATCGATCACATTCGGCGGCCGCATTCTTAAAGCCGACACTGCCGCGATCTCGATCGCCTCGATCCTGCAGCACCGGTTTGGAGATATTAATTAGTTAATTCGTCGTCACCTGCGCGACCTTCGGCCTGATATACGCATCGCCACGCTGCTTCAGCTTCGCCTTCGTCCCGATCGAAAAGATGACCGATTCGAGGATGTCCTTATTGTCGAGCTTGAAGCTCGTCGTTCCCTTCGCATCAACATCGGGATCGTCGTAGTTCAGGATAAGGTATCGTCGCTTTTCCTTGATCAATCCGGCAAGTCCCGCGCCCGGCAGCGGAATGTACTTCACAACGTTGCCCGCGGTTGTAGTTACCGACTTCTCATCCGGATAGATCGTCAGTACGGACGCGTACGGGATACCGAACCGCTCTTTTCCGTCCTCACCGAAAAACACAAGCCGCTCGTTCGCGTCGTCAAACTTCAGCGTCCCCGATTCCTTGTCACTCACGCCAAAGAAACCGCCCTGATACTGAGCATTCACTACGGCCGGAGCCGGCTTAACATCCTTCGGCGTAGTCTCCTTCTCCGGCGCCCGCAACTGCCCGAACGCGGCCCCAACAAACACAAGCAAAGCGCCAACAATGTGGGTGAATTTCATACCTTTATTCCGTGAAGAGATCCTAAAATCCGAATTGTAACAGGATAGACGCTTCAGGGGGCGAAATAGTTGTAAATCTGGACGACTGGACCGCACGCGTCCCGAGTGCAACGCCGCTCGCGGCGTCATTCGTTAAGCCGCGACTTTTTCACCCACATACGCCGCGATCCGCTGTTCCGCGAGCTTTACGTACTCCGCCGAGATCTCCGAGCCAAACCATTGGCGATCAAATAAAGACGCGACCTTCGCCGTCGTGCCGCTGCCCATAAAGCAGTCATAGACGACGTCGCCTTCGTCCGTCCACGTGCGGATCTGGTCCTCGACGAGCTGTTCCGGAAAGATCGCCGGGTGCTGGAACGCTATCTTGTCGCGTGATGACGAGGTGCCGACGTTGTAGAAGAAAATGTTGTTGACCTTGCGTTCCTTCGGCGCGATATGGTCGTGAGCCAGGTCGTTGCGCCCGACCTTGGTGATGCGGAACGACTTGAACGCCTTCTCCTGCTTGATCGCCTGCATCATCGGATTGAACGTCTTCGGCGCTCCTTTCGAGAAGCAAAACATATACTCGAAGCATTGCCGATACCGCTTGCCGCAATCACTCGGGATCGGGTTATTCTTCGCGTAGATCATCGTGTCGTGCACGCGAAATCCAGCTTCCTTGAATGCAAACGCGTGTTTGAAGCTCGACAGCGTTTCGTCGCCGTTCACCGTCCGGTCGCCGACGACCCAGATAACGACGCCGCCGGGCTTCGTCTTCGCAAACAGCCCGGCTGCGATCTCCTCGACAGGAAAGTGATACCCGTTGTATTCGCGCAGATCGTCGTACGGCGGGCTCGTGATCGTCATGTCGATGAAATCGTCCGGCGTACGCCGAAAAGTGTCGAGACAATTCTCTGTATAGATCGTTTCAAACTTGACCATATAGATAGGCTTTCAGGTGGTCCTAGTTTTCCGTCTTCTATTTCTTTTTCGTGTTTTCTTCTTGTTCTTCTTATTCTTCTTGTTCTGTGGTTAAGTTTTCGGGAAACCACAGAACAAGATGAACAGGAATGAAAACGCTACCTAAAATCTTGAATCTCCAAACGCCTGCTTCCACGAGATCGAATCCGCCATCACGGCGAGCTTCTGCTGTTCGCATTCGGAAAAATGAGGTTTCAGGCTATCGATGATCGTCCTCGCCAGCGTCGTCGATAGCGGTCCGGAGTGCGACATCAGGCTCGGGAAATATCCCATCCGCACGCCACCGTCGCTCGTCCGATGAAACGCCGCCGCTTCCTCAGCCGACATAGACTCAACATCCGCACCCGATTCCAGCACCCTCAACGGGATATTGTGTTCGGGCACTCCACCCACCATCGAACCCAGCAGCAGTATCGCGATCAATGTCCGCTTGTCTTCGACCAGATCTCGCCGCAGTTCGCCGAGCGCCGATGCCTGCCCGAGCCGCGTCGATGGGCTCAGATATTCCGGATTCACCAGCCTCGAATCCGATATCACCCCAACGACATCGCCGATCGCAACGAACTGTCCAAACGTATACTCATCCGCCCCCGGCACACCCTCGCCGTCACGTCCGTCCAACACGCGTGCAACGTACGCGATATGTGAATTAGAACTGACGATCTTCGCGATCTTCATAGGCAGAAACACGACCGTTAGGGAGTGTGTCCAACACGGCCATGCACTAGCGTGTCAGTAATTCAAACAACCACATTCCACTTCGGTACGACATACAGCAGCCACCAGAGCACGACCTGAGCCGTCAAGATCAAGATTCCCACAGCCATCGCCCTAAGATCAGGACGCTCACCGCGAAAAGATCCAACAACGCCAAAGACAAAAACAAAGGGAACAAAAACAATACCGACGAACGGCACGAGCGAATACACAACGCAGGCCCAAACAGCTGAACTCGCAAACGGCCTTTCTTCTTTGAATAGTCCCGCACTCTCGACCGGCATAACCAAAAACCAAAAACGGAAGACCAACTACCATTTTTCACAAATGGCGCGCGTAAATCAACCTCGGCGCGAAACGCGTTGAGTGCGGCGTTTGAGGAAGTCCATCAGAACAAATTCGGTGAGGTTGTTTGGATTCGCAAAGTATGCCTTGCCTCGAGTGATGGCGGTCATTTTTTTGACGAACTCGACCAGTGAAGGGTCGTCCGCGAGCATAAACGTATTGATCATCACGTTCGACTTCCGGCATGCCTGTACCTCTTTGAAAGTCGCGTCCATCACGAACGGATCGTTGCCCATGGAGTTCTTATAGAGAGCCCGTGGACCGCGAACTTCAGTTC
>DAIOWA010000409.1:0-3640 GCA_036758705.1 Pyrinomonadaceae bacterium
TCGTTCTCTGTAAAATATAGATTCGACCAAAAACTCCCAACTGTCGGCTTCACTTCGATATAGATTTCCTGCCCATCATCCCAAGACTGGATGTCATACCCGAGTGAGTCATCAGTCAGTGACGCATGCCGGATTTCTGAGATAGTCTGTCTCCTTGAGGTCTTGAGCCGGAGTCGTTCAAACGACATCACGGCGAGTTCGCCTGCCTCGCCAATTTGAATCTTTCTCGCTTGGATCCTTTGCCGGAGTTCTGGCGAGATCTTAACTGGCTCAAATCCGACGTGCGGTTGGCGCGTCCGCTCGGCTTTAGGGAGTAAAACTTCGCGATTGAGTGATGAATCAAATAAACTAGGTTGCCCGGACGGTGTCGGCGGCTCAGCACCCTGTTTATTTCTACCAGAAGGTGGGAGTTCGGTGTACTTAATTTGCTCTAGCCTATCGGGCCGGGTTGGTGTTCTGGTGTCCGGTATCGGGTTAGAATTGCCAACTTCGGTATCCTCCTGCCTGACCCTTTCCACCTGCTGAAGGGTGGGAGACTTCGCTACCTTCTCCGTCGTGTCATTTCGGGTACTGTTACGGACGATTGGAGGTTCCCATGCTTTCAATTGAGCTATCTTTTGACCAACCCACCATTCACCATATTTGCTTTCTAATTCGCGGAACAGGCGCGAATATTCGGCGAGTTTGGATTTGTCGTGCTTAATAAACTTGAGGTTCTCTCCGACAGTTTCGGCGATGAGTTCGTTCAAAGCTTGGTTCTGTTTATAAGTTTTAACTAGCGGACTATACTCATCCCGCCATTTGCGCTTGAATCTAAGTTCTTGTGAGATTGAACGATTCTCTGCGACTCGTTTCGCAGCCTCTGACTTGATTTGAGCGAGTATTTCAATCGCCTCTGACTCAACCCGTTTTTCAATCGACGCGAACTTTTCTGTCAGTCTATGGATCTCGCCTGCGAGCTTCGTCCGGCGAAAAACGAAGTTGAATGTTCGATCAAACCACTCCGCAAACAATTCACCCTCTAAAGTCGAACTTATTAGGGCAATGAAGGCGTAAAAAGCCACAACGCCGAAGCAAGCCACATAGTCGTTGCCGAGGTACTGGTAGAGTTGGTAGAGGAGTAGTCCAAGAGCGGTTACGACCAGTAGAAAATAGGGCCAAAAGAACAATCGATAGATTGTCGTCAGCCGAGATTTCAACTTCTCAAGCTTCGGATACTCTAGTTCGTCTAGTTGATAACGGCTTGCTGGGAGTTGTTGCATATGCGACTACTTTTCGTCATTCTTAAGGCGTCGATGAACCTTATATAAATCAGTTCCATTCAAAATTCAACAAGAGGTAAGACAACACGTGCAACCCTATTTGTTCGTATTGATTGTATTGGCTGGCCTGTTTACGTGTGTATCAGTCCAGGGACAAGTTGAGGCATCATATAACGAAACCCCTTCACGACTTCGCGGAATTATCGAACGGTTTGAGCAAGATTCAGGGGCATTGAATCGGTTCTATTCAGCGGGGACGTCGGCGAATCGGTCGGCGCGGATGAGGGCGTTGTTTGCGGAGTATCTGGGCGAACTCGGGCGACAGAATTTTGATGCGTTGAATCACGACGAGCAGGTTGATTACATACTGTTCCGAAACTACCTCGATCACGAGCAGAAGGAGCAACTGCGGTTCGAGGCCCAGCTTGTTGAGATGTCGGCGTTGATCCCGTTTGCGAAGAGCATCAGCGATCTTGAAGATTCGCGGCGGCGGTTGGAGTCGGTTGATGCGGCAAAGACGGCGGCGTTGTTGGATGAGCTGGCAAAGACGATCGTTGCTATGCCGAAGTCGGTGGATGCGGGAGCTAAGCCGAAGCGGACGGTCGCGGCTCGGGCGGCTCGGACGGTTCAGGGGCTTCGGACAACTTTGCGAAATTGGTACAACTTTCACGCGGGTTACGATCCGACCTTTACCTGGTGGAACGAATCTCCCTACAAGAAGGCCGACGAGGCTCTCGACTCATACAACAAATACATTCTCGACAAGCTTGTCGGCATAAAGCCGGACGACAGAACAACGATCATCGGCGACCCGATCGGGCGCGAGGCGCTGATCGAAGAGTTGAAGTTCGAGATGATCCCGTACACTCCGGAAGAGTTGGTCGAGATCGCGAACAAGGAGTTCGAATGGTGTATAGCCGAGTTCAAGAAAGCGTCTCGAGAGATGGGTTACGGCGACGACTATATGAAGGCGATCGAGGCGGTGAAACGGAAGTATGTCGAGCCCGGAAAGCAGCCGGAACTCATCCGCGATCAAGCTCGTGAGGCGATCGAGTACGTAAAGAAGAATGATCTTGTGACCGTTCCAAAGGTTGCCGAAGAATCTTGGCGGATGGAGATGATGACGCCTGAGCGGCAGTTGGTCGCTCCGTTCTTCCTTGGTGGCGAGACGATCCTTGTTTCGTATCCGACCGACACGATGACGCACGAGCAGAAGATGATGTCGATGCGTGGAAACAACCCACATTTTGCTCGGGCCGTGACCCATCATGAACTCATACCCGGACATCATCTGCAGCAGTTCATGAACCGCCGGTATCGAACGTACCGCCGACCATTCAGCACGCCGTTCTGGACGGAAGGCTGGGCGCTTTATTGGGAGTTCATTCTTTGGGATCGCGGATTTACGAAGACACCTGAGGACAAGATCGGAGCGCTGTTCTGGCGGTCGCACAGAGCGGCTCGGATCATTTTCTCGCTCAACTTCCATCTCGGAAACTGGACTCCTGAACAATGCGTCGACCTGCTGGTCAACAAGGTCGGGCATGAGCGTGACAACGCCCTTGCCGAGGTTCGTCGTTCATTTTCAGGCGACTACGGCCCGCTGTATCAGATGGCTTATATGATGGGCGGATTGCAGTTTTATGAGCTTCACAAGGATCTTGTCGGCGGAAAGAAGATGACCGACAGACAGTTTCACGATGCCGTTCTTAAAGAAGGTTCGATCCCTGTGGAGATGGTTCGAGCGATCCTCACAGATCAAAAACTAACAAAGGATTATTCGACAAGTTGGCGATATTATCCGCGTTTGGCAAACTAGAGTTTGCACCTACCGCAACCAAACATAATGAAGATCAACATTACACGATCGCTTCTGATCGCGGCCGTAGTCCTTTGTCTCGTAAGCTTTGGCTATTCGCAGACCGTTGAAGAGCGCAATGTGCGTGCGGGGATGACCTTTCTGGCGAGCGATGCCATGCAGGGCCGCGGAAGCGGAACACAGTTCGAACGCATTGCGGCCGAATACATCGGATCACAGTTTATGCAGTTTGGTCTTGAGCCCGCGGGCGAGAAGGGGCCCGACGGAAATCCCAGGTACACGCAGACCGTAACGATCTCCAGGGTGAGCTTTGCTGACGCACCATTTATCAAGTTCGGTACGACGTCGGTTTCGCATGGCGGTGAGATGGTCGTGATGCGAACTAATTCCGGTGCTGCGAGCGGCACTCTGCAAATGCTTGCGGCCGGCGAAAAGCCCACGGCCGGAGCCGCGGTACTTATTCGTTCTGCGGACGGCGAAGATACTCGGGCGTTGCAGCAGCGAGCGCAAGCTCTCGCTTCCGCCGGCGCAACGATAGTCCTCATCGAGGAGACCCCAC
>DAIOWA010000410.1:0-3636 GCA_036758705.1 Pyrinomonadaceae bacterium
TGGAAAGCCCGATCGCAAACATCATCGCCGTAGTTGCAGTATTAGAGATCCATGCCGATATGAACGCCGTTACCGCGCCAAAGCCGAACAGGATACGCGACGGCTTCGCGCCTATCCACTTCAACGAGAGGACGCCGTATGCGAATCGTTTGTCGAGATCGTGCAGGAAGATCGCGCGGGCGAGAATGAATGAGCCAATGAAGAGAAAGATCAGCGGGTCGGCAAAAGGAGCCAGGACAGCTTTTGCGTCCGCGACCTGAAGGAAGATACAGAGTGCGGCCCCGATCAAGGCCGTAACCGGCATCGGCAGCGATTCACAGATCCAAAAAACAACGACTGCCGCGATGATAGCCGCGAGACTGTGGGCCTCCGGCTTTAGCGAGGGCATCGGCAGCAGCCATATCACCAAAAAAACGAATGGTGCAAGAAAAAATCCGGCACGCTTTCTGGCTGCATCGAATTTACTCGTCTCGCTGCCGTCTTCCAACTCGAGGTCTAGGTCCTTTGTGCTCATCGTGAAAAACTTTAGCCCGAACTCATAAAACTCTCAATCGTAGGTGAAAAAAAATCCTGGAACCAAACCGGTCAACTATGCGACAATAGGATCACTGGGGGTGATATGTTTATGCATAATTACTTTGGAGAAAAATCTAAATAGACGATCCTTTCAATCGGATCAAACGAAAACAGCGTACCCGTCTTGGATACGCTGTTTTTCGTTTCTCAGTCCAAATTGTTAACGCCTGTTTACTGTCGGCGATAGTCAGAAACCTCACCGCTCGACTGGTTCACGGTTCGAAGGCGACGGCCATTCTGCGAAACTGTGGAAGTTATGCCATCGAGAATGAACGAATTACTTCCGTTAAAGTTTCCGTAAGTCGTTCGTCCCTGATTTACGACGGTTACGCGTCCATCAGCGGTAATGGTCATAAAGCGGCCTGATCCCTGTACCCAACGCCATCTTCCGACGGTCCATGAAGGAGCACTGCCCCATCCGCCGCCTCCGCCGCCACCCCACTGGTTGCGGGAATAATCGCTGACCTCGCCGCTGGAAAGGTTGTTGGTGCGAATACCGTTGCCCATACGAGTTACGGTCGATGTGATCCCGTCAAGGGTGATGCGTCCGTTTCGGTAATTTCCGTGCGAATATCGGCCCTGGTTGTTAACTGAAACGGTTCCGTTTGAGTTGATGACCATCGTCCTGTTCGAGCCGTTGGTCCAATACCAGGTTCCGATCGCCCAGTTCGGCGGTCGGCTTCCCCATCCACCGCCCGGATTTCCCGGCCAACTTCCGCCACCGTCCGAGATGCGTCGCAGCGACGAGATCTTGTTGTCCCAGTTGTTCTGCCTAAGATCCCTCTCTTCTCCCGAAACGTTGACACATTGACCGCGATAATTGGCCTGATCGCAGATCTGCCACGTCTCTCCGCCGCCTACACGGATGCTCGAGATCCTGTTATTGAACCTGGAAGGCAAACTAGACTGGTTGCTATTGTACGTAGTCGCGTCGCCGCGAAAATCTCGATCCTCAAATACCGTGATTCCCGAGCCGCCGCCGATCATTCTCGTATCCTGGCCGCTAACCTCAGCCGAGAATGCGGCGCCGAAGGCGACGATGGCAATTGAACTTAGTAATCCAAGTTTCAGAACTCGCATAATATCTCCTTTAGTTTTCGAAATGATCAACCCGAAAGATCGCCCGTAGGTGCGAGAACAAAACCCGAGAGCGTGAATCTCACGCCGCTTTTGGGATTCCCTCCTTGATCTACCAATCGTTGAACACGGGGATCGTCTGCTCAGCCGTCCCTTTTTACCGATTGACGTAGGTCCGACACATTGGGCCGTGACACTTCAATTTCTTAAGTGGGTGTCGCAGCAAGTATAATGGAAACAACGTTTGTCTACAAGATTTAGGTTATCTGAATGCATATCTCGGAATTCGATTTCGACCTGCCAACCGAGCTCATTGCATCCGAACCGCTCGAAAGACGCGACCGATCCCGCATGCTGCGAGTCGACAGGGCCTCGTCTGAATACAAAGATTCCATCTTCAGCGGCCTGCCGGAACTTCTGGAACCAAGCGATGTACTCGTCGTTAACAATACGAAAGTATTTCCCGCCCGGCTGCTTGGCAAGTCCGAGACCGGGGCGGCGGTGGAGATCTTTCTTGTGCGGGAACTTGAGGACGCGAGTTGGATGGCTCTTGCAAAGCCAGCCCGCCGACTGCCGCGGGGAAAGACGATCAACTTCGGACCCGGATTTTCGGGCCAGGTTCTCGAAAGATCGGACGACGGGCAAGTCCGGATCTCGTTTCAGTCCGACCTGCCGGTTCAACAGTCGATCGAACTCTATGGACGCACTCCGCTGCCGCCATACATCAAGCGGGATCGCGAATCCGCCGACACCGACCGTGAACGATATCAAACGATCTATGCGAGTCAGGGCGGTGCGATCGCGGCACCCACGGCGGGCCTTCATTTTACGCCGGAAGTATTTGAACAGCTGCGGGCTCACGGTATTGAGATAGTCGAAGTTACCCTGCATGTCGGCTACGGCACATTTGAACCTGTGAAGGTCGAAGATCTGTCCGAACATCGCGTACAACCGGAACGATATTCGCTGGACCAAGAGGCTGCAGAATCATTGAATCTGGCGAAGATAGACGGCCGCCGGATCATTGCCGTTGGCACGACGACGACGCGGACGCTTGAGACTGTGATCGGGAAGTTGGGAAAGTTCGAGGCTTCGTCAGGGTTAGCAGACCTGACGATCTTGCCCGGATACCGGTTTAACGCAATCGACGGATTGCTGACAAACTTTCATCTGCCAAAGAGTTCGCTGCTCGCGCTCGTTTCAACTTTTGGCGGCCACGACCTTATAATGAGCGCCTATCGACATGCAGTCGCGTCTGGCTATCGCTTTTACAGCTACGGCGATTGTATGCTGATCACGTAGAGTTACGATGGCGTTTTTAGATTCGATAAAAAGCATCTTCGGGCCGATCGGCGTTCCGCAGCCCGAGTCGGTTACGTGTGCACCGCCAACTACCTATGAGATCCGTCCGCTGACTGAAAAGCAATCCAAAGAGGTCTTGAAACTTAATCTCCGTTGTTTTCGAAACGGTGAAAATTACACGAAATACACGTTCGCCTATCTTTTCAACGAACCTCGTTCGATCAGCTATCAGATCGTGACCGCCAGCGGGGAAATGGCGGCGTTCGCCTTCGTTCTGCTGAATCCGGACGGCGCGGCACACCTGACGACGATCGGCGTCGCCCCCGAGCACCGCCGTCGAGGATTGGCAACCCGGCTGCTGAATCATCTGGATGAAGTGCTTCGCATCAAAGGTGTCAGCACGATCGTGCTTGAACTCCGCGTCAGCAATTTCGAGGCGAAGGGGCTGTATACCGATGCGGGTTACTCGCTCGTCAACCGCCTCACGAAATACTATTCCGACGGTGAGGACTGCTTCCTCATGGTCAAATCTCTCGTCTAGCTTTGCTGAACCTTCCCAAAATCTACCCGATCACAAATGTCGAACTTGCGCGCCTTTCGCATGCCGATCAGGTTCGCGCGCTTGCTGAGGTGGGCTGCCGATTTGTTCAGATCCGCGAGAAGACCGGCTCAAGCCGCGAG
>DAIOWA010000411.1:0-3635 GCA_036758705.1 Pyrinomonadaceae bacterium
TGTTCTGTGGTTTTCCGTAATTCTTTACCAAAGAACAAGATGAACAGGAAGAATACCGGTTACTTCTTAGCCAATAACCCAACAAGAAAATCAACATCGGTCTGGGCGATGGCCAGATCCATCGACACTTCATTTCCCTTATTTGTGAATTTCACATTATCGATCAGGCGGGCATAGACTTCCTTGTCGGCACCCTTCGCGTTGCCGAGAAACATCTTGCCGAGCATCTGCAAGCCGTCAAGCGTTTCCTTCAAACCAACGGCCTGTTCCGCCTGCAGCGTGCGGGCCGTGGCACTCAAGGTCGTGCCGGCTGCATTCACATTCATCGAGCCGTACATCATTTTGATCGAGTCTATATTCTTACCTAGCTCGTCATTGTCGAGCGGCAGAAAATCGCTCATTCCCGCAGGCACGCGAGCGGCAAACGTAGCGACTCCCGTTTTGCTCAGTAGATCGGTGATCTCCTTGTCGACCCTTGTAGTTCCCTCAGCAGTTGCCTTCACTTTCGAGACCGAGCCAAAAGCCAGTGTGTTCGTGTCGACAGCGAATGCAGCCATCTCCTTTGAAAATGCCTTGAGAACCTTCGAATGGACCCCAGCCGTCTGCGGAGCGTTTTGTGCCGCTACCTCGCGAGCGTCAAAAATATAGATCGTCTTCTCACCAACCTTCTCCTCTCGATACTTGCCCTTCGCGGCCAGCTTCGCCGCGGCGAGAACCGCACCCGAGCTAACCTGTCCGCGGGCGATCAATACGCTGTCGAGGTCGTATTCCTTCTCTCTGATCTTCGTGGCCGACACACCGGCAGCCAAGGTCTCGAACTGCCGAACATCAATGCCCGTCTTCGTCTTCGCCTCCTCGATCGCCTTTGTTACCTCAGCCAGCATCGCCTGATTACCCGAAAGCATCTGCGGCAAAGCCGATCCGAGAAACGTCTTGACGTCGAAAACGACAACGCCATCCGAAGCCGGCAGCATCGCCACGATCGCCGCCGTATCCGCCGCCCGTTTCGCCCTCTGAGCCTTAGTGTCAGCCAACGCCGACCCGGCCACGTTTAGAACCAATACGGAGAGCGTAAAAATTGCGAACAGCTTACTTTTCATCAACATAAACCTCTAAAAACGGTGTAGCTCCAGTCAAGAGTATCAGATGTTTCAGCGCGTCTAAATAGTTTGCCTTCGAGTGATTTTCCACCTTTCTTTCTTCTTTCGTGAATTTCGTGGACGATCCCCGCCTTCCTCAGGTTAATACGTTGGGCTGAAGAAAGAGTCCACGAAACAAACGAAAAACACTAATCAGGAAGAAACGCTGCTTCGATCCTTCACCACCTCAAACTCAAACCGCAATTCCTTCCCGCGAATGACGTAACTCAGATACTGCTCCCAAAATTTTCGCAGAAAGCGCCACGACGGAGCCTTCTGATCGAGGTTTACCAATAGCTCGATCCCCAAGACCTTCCACAACGACAACAGCGACACATACGTTCGCAGCGGCTTGAGTTGAATGTCGGTATAGAAATCAAACACCTCGCGGCCCGCAATGAAAGTATTGAAAGTGTAGCTGTTTATGTGATTCCGATGCGTCGGGTCGTTTGCCCAGTCGGGATTCGTATAATGCGGCGTCAGAAGCCTGATCTTCGCTCCCGGCTTCGCAATTCTATGCAGCTCCCCAACAAAAGCCATCACATCCGGAACGTGCTCGACCACGTGATTCGACACGATCAGGTCAAACTCGTTGTCGGGAAACGGATAAGGGATCTCACCCAGATCATGAATGACATCAGCCTCTGTCCGCGGATTATTGTCCAAGCCGATCGCCCCTTCATACTTGTTAGTACCGCAACCGACATCCAGTATCTTCATCAGCAAAACCGTAAGTGAAAAGGTGGAAAAGCGCAAAAGTGAAAAAGCACTGCGACGCTCCGCGAAACTTTTTCACACTTTCACTTTTTCACCTTTCCACTTTTTTCACTTAGATAGAAATGCCACAACAGTCGCGCAGCCACCGACCGAAATGGCTTCCAACGTTCGGCGATCACTAGAAATTCATCGGACGATGGCCGAGGCTCGCCGCTCAAGCGGTGCCACGCCCAATGAAGGGCGATGTCGCCCTTCGGCATCACGTCCGGACGCAGCAGAGCCATCAGCAGATAGATATCACTTGTCCATTCGCCGATGCCTTTTAGCTTAACGAGTTCTTCTTTCACCTCGGCATCGGACCGGAGCTGAAGTCCGTCAAGATCCAATCGCTTCTCGATCAGAGCTTCGGATAGATGTCGTGCGTAAGCCGTCTTCTGCCGACTGAACCCAACGATCTTCAATTCGGCATCACTAAGCGACAACACCGAGTCCGGCGTCACATCGCCAAGGCACGCCGTCAGCTTATCAAAACACGCCTTCGCCGACGCGAGCGAAACCTGCTGTTCGAGAATGATCTGCAGCAGCGTAGCGAACCCCGGCTCGCGATCCCACAGCGGCGGAACTCCATACCGATCATGGACAACGCTCAGATGCGGGTCGTTCGAAAGCTCTCTACACGCCGCGGCAAGCGACCTTTTATTCAGCGATCTCAGTTTCACGAATCGTAGTCTAGCGATTCGTCCAGACAAAAGGAAAGAGGATGTCTAGAAAGTGATCCAGGAATTCCACAGCGGCAAGAAGCCAACTCCTTCGTTCCGTTTTTTTCCTGTATTTTCTGTGTTTTCTGCGGTCCCGCCTTCAAAGGCTAACGACAAAAAACACAAAAAACACAGAAATGATCACTTTCAGACATCCCCAACTTAGGATCCGTCAAACCTACTGAACTTCAACCCAGTCGCCCGTATGGATCTCCTGAGAATTGCGAACGATCATCGCCGTCGCAGTCCTTTCTTTGACATTGAGCACGATCAACTCGCCCACAACCTTTCGGATGTCAGGTCGGCCTTCCTTTGCCTTTGCAGTCGTCACAACGCCGCCGCGAGCATTGTCACCGGACTTACGAGCAGCCTGATTCGAAAATTCACCGCCTCGATACTCAAGGCTTCCGAAATCGCCCACGCGAGCTTCGACCGATTCCTTCGATGTGTTTCCGCGAAGACTTCCTTTGCCCAGCGGACGGAAAACCGTCATGTAATCGCCGATGCGAACATTGTCTTCGGCTCCGAGATCGACATAAACGATATTCTCACGGCTCAATACTTCTTGATTATCGCGAGCCATGAAGAGTCGTCCTTTCGCTTTGCCCGAAGGATCGGAAAACAGATCGAGAGCCGGACGGTCGACATACATCGGCACTTCACGATTTTCCATCGGTCGAACCAGGTCGCCGAGCAGGAAATTGTCGCACGAGCGATGTACCTTCGCCACAGCATGGTCGCCCTTGACGCGAACTACCTCGACGCTGCCCACTTCCTGGACGTACATTCCAAGGCTGCCCTTGCTCGACCACTTGGTATTCACCTGGCCGCGCGGACGCACAACAGCGAACCGATCACCGACCTTCGCACCGGCAGTGTTCAAATAAACGAACTGGCCCTGAGAATATAACCAGCCATCCTGCTCGTTATATCCGCCGATGAGCCGCGAACTCGTATCGATGGCCGAGCTTGTCACATAACCGGCGCAATGTACATTGTTGCCTTCTGCAACCCGCATCGG
>DAIOWA010000412.1:0-3630 GCA_036758705.1 Pyrinomonadaceae bacterium
GCCTAAGGTATTGGTGGTTCTATACTGACTCACGCCAGTTCCTGCATTTTGTAAACGGACAACTGCCTGACCAATTCCATGGCCGAAAGAGGTTCTTACAACACCGCTAATCGTCGCGACTCCCGCAGTTTTAAAGCAGCAGCCGTTTCCGCATTGTTTTTTCGCCAATCGTACGCAAAAACGAAAAGTCGCGGTTTTAGTGCAATATTCGAGGAATCCTGTGCCATATCGCAACCTGCAGATGTTCGTCGGATCGGAATCCCAGCGACATCGTAAAGTCGGCCAACGACGTTAGGTAGAAGTAAAAAGTTATAAAGCTCCCGATATGAATCCTCTTCGCGCGTGCCGTTGAAATAAATCTGATTTCTGAGAATATCGCTGGCATAGATGTTACGGTTGCTGGGAAGATGCAAAGCTTGGAGGTCTTCGGAAAAGGAGAGCACCGAGTCCGACAACCATCGTGTTCGAACTCCTGCTTCAACGAGTTCGCTGCCGGCTACTCCCGGAATTAGTATCACAGGGTTGCCGATTTGGGGCGGTTCAGGCTCGCCGCCCCCAGGAGTGCCACCAATCTCAGTAAACGTGATCGCGTCGATGCCAAACGCCCACTCAGTGTCCAAACTCTCGATGGTCATGAGTGTGACATTTTGAGCCTCTTGTGCGGTGAACCCGATATCAGAAATAAAGTGTGGATTTCTGAATGGGAATTGGGCTTCCCACGCGGCACGAGGTGATGGCTGATAGGTACGGAAAACGCCATTGTTAAGCGTTATTTTATAGCTTGCACCACTCTTTGTCTGGAAACGCAATTTCCCCAACGTCACAGGAAAAGAGAAACTAATGGATACCACATTGGAAAATTGTGTTACAGGACTGGTTAGCGGGGCGTACGAACTCCTTGAGGCATATCCCGCGAGGCCTACGCAATGACTCGATTCGAACACCCCTCCCATACGCTTGCCACCCTGAAAGGTGACGTTGAAGCCCGCATTGTCTGAGTCCTGAATTATTAGCGTCTTCGGTTGCGTGTAACCGCATCGGGCATTACCAAAACTACCGAGCGGATAGGCTGCCTTCCAGTAAGTGATTCTATGGTTAATAAAATCGACATCTCGCGGCGGCTGAACCTGCGTGAATGCCGAAGCAAAGAAGGCAAGACAGACAGCGATTATGGGAACGAACTTATACATATAATTAATAATTAACTTTTGACTAAAATCCGAAATGGGTCGTTGGGGAACAAGTTACTCTAAAGGAATTTTTTAGCTCTTTCTTCTGAAAATCGTTCAGTGGCATTTCGTCTATCATGAGATAGGCTCGGCTATAAACTTCGTAGTCCGGCGTCGTAGGATCTTCCCCGCTAGTCTTTGAAGACCACGTTGGAAACGAAAGTTCCATCTCGCCAGGAAGACTAAGACGATGGAGACGAATTTGATATTTCAGGTCGCCAAATAATCGCGAGACTATCAAGTAAGATTTGTTTGGAATGCCTTCCAGACGGTAGTTCGGGTTCTGCTGAATCTCCTCACCGATCGCTTGGAGATCATACTCCTGTTTTAGTGCAAACCGCGTAGCCTTTGCCCCCATAATCTTTGAGCGACAGCCGAATGGCTGGATAAAAGAAGTCCACGAGTAGTAATAGTAATTAATTGCCAGGGCTGCGATGAACGCGATCGCCAGAAAGATACTGATCAGCAGGAGTATTTTCATTATCTTCATATGTTTTTTACTACGAGCTTTTGGGCCGGATTTCGTCACCTATCTTTACACAGAAAACAAGTCTATAGGGAAGTAAATTTTATCCCCGTTGTAAGTAGCACATCATATGGGGAAGACAGTTTCTTCAAATCCTAATATAAGACGCGGCCGGACCTCATCCCGTGTTAAAGAGCGTAAATTCAGCCTTCAAGACCTTAGTAATAATAAAGGAGTTGGGGTATCTTTTAACGCGAATGCTGTACGTATCGCAGATCGTCGGAAGGCCGGTACTTGATGTCCGCGGTGAGAGGATCGCTGCCATCAAGGACGTGATCGTGCGCTACGGCAGCGACGATTATCCACCCGTCGTCGGCCTTGTCGCCAGATTTCGCCGTCGAGACTTCTTTGTGTCTGGTAAGAACATCTCGAAATTCGACGAAAAAGGCGCGCGGTTGAGTACGGCAAAACTCGATCTCACACCTTTCGAACGCCGCGAAGGCGAGGTGCTGCTCGACAAAGACGTGCTTGATAATCAGCTCATTGATGTCGACGGTAAGCGAGTCGTGAGAGTCAACGACGTGCAGATCATCGACACCGGCGACCGCTGGCGTGTGACCGGTGCTGACGTTAGTTTCCAGGGCTTTCTACGCCGCCTGATGCCCAAAGGATTCTACGGCAACGACCGCGCCGTCGAGGTGCTCGATTGGGCCGACGTCGGCTATCTCGCAACCGATACCGCGACCGTAACCGTGCAGCTCAAATCGTCGAAAGACAAGCTCTCACGGCTCCATCCGGTCGAGATCGCACAGCTTGCCGAATCGTTATCGCCTGTTCATCGAACCGAGGTCGTCGAGAGTCTCGATGATGAGATCGCGGCAGATACCCTCGAAGAGATGTCCACCGAAGCGCAGGCCCGCATTCTGGAAGAGATGGACGACGAACGAGCCGCGGACATCCTTGAAGAAATGAGCCCTGATGATGCCGTGGACGTGCTCTCTGAGTTGGACGATGACCGGGCACAACAGCTTTTCGACCTGATGGAGGACGAAGAGAAGGCAGATGTCGCCGAGTTGATGGAGTTCGAACACGACACGGCCGGAGGCTTGATGACGACCGAGTTCGTCCACGTCCCGCAGGACCTCACCGTCGGCGAGACCATTATCCGGCTCCGCGAGATGGCCGAGACGCCGAACATGATCTACTACCTCTACGTCGTCGAGAGCGAGGATTCGTGGAAGTTGTCGGGTCTGATCTCGCTGCGGTCGCTCATTCTCGCCGATCCGCGCCTGAAGCTTTCAGACGTGATGCGAAGCGAATTCCGATCCGCCCATCCATCCGACACCGCCGAAGAAGCGGCTCAGATCATTTCGGAGTACAATCTCCTTGCGCTCCCAGTGGTGGATAGCGAGGGTGATATTTGTGGTATCGTCACCGTTGACGACGCGATGGAGGTCCTGATCCCTAGGAATCTGCAGCGCCGGCTTCCGAGATTATTTGGCTAAAATAAAGCTAGAGGAACGACCTATGAACAACGAGCCTGAAGAAAAAAATGATGACTTGGCGGAAGAACGGGAGCCAAACACAAAGATGTCCCGAGAACCCAATACCCGTGAGCCCAATACTCGCGAGCCAAACACTAAAAAGTCCGGCGATTAGATCTAAAGGCCAAGCTTCGTGATCAGCACACCCCATCGCGAGTCATTGTGAAGCGGCCGAAGATGGGTGCTCACCTGTGCGTGCGTGATGCCCGGGTCGCGTTCCTCGAGCGCCCGGTCGAGCCATTCGAAAGCCTTGTCAACCTCACTGCGCACCGCGCAAACTTCTGCCAACTGAAAAGCGTCACCCGCGACGTAAGCTTGCCCTAGTTCTTCATAGAGCAGCTCGGCGTTCTCCATATTTCCCAGCCTGAAATTGATGATCGCAAGTCCCCAG
>DAIOWA010000413.1:0-3626 GCA_036758705.1 Pyrinomonadaceae bacterium
TGATACTGCCCTTCAATCAGGGGCCGGAAACGAGATATCGAATGAAAATGCTCTTCCGGGAAGTCCTGCGAGCGAATGGGATATCTCGGGCAGCGGCGATCCGGCGATCCAGGGGTTTGCTACCAACATAAGCGTTGATCAAGGCCAAACGGTCGATTTCAAGATCGACGCGACCTCTCCATACAAGGTCGATATCTACCGGCTTGGGTACTATGGCGGCCTCGGTGCTCGCCACATTGCGACCATCGATGATGCGGACACTATAGAAGCAGACCAGCCGGCCTGCACATTCGATGATTCGGGAGATGCGAATCTTACCGACTGCGGAAACTGGAGTGTCAGCGCAAGCTGGAGCGTGCCTCCAGATGCCACCTCGGGTATCTACATCGCAAAACCGACTCGACTGGATACAAGCGGAGCGAGCCATATCGTGTTCATCGTTCGTGATGATGATGGACAATCCGACGTGCTCTTTCAGACATCGGACACAACCTGGCAAGCCTACAATCGATACGGCGGCTACAGCCTTTACGGCGGCCCCGGCTCGCTTGACGGCGGACATGCGCATAAGGTGAGCTACAACCGGCCATTTACCGTAAGAGGAGACGTCACCGAGGATTGGCTATTTAATGCCGAATATCCGATGCTTCGATGGCTTGAACGCAATGGATATGACGTAAGCTACTCGACCGATGTCGACTCCGACCGACACGGGGCCGAGATCCTTGAACATAAGATCTTCATGTCTGTTGGGCACGATGAATATTGGTCAGCCGGGCAGCGAGCAAACGTCGAAGCCGCAAGAGACGCCGGGATCAATCTGGCATTCTTTAGCGGTAACGAGATCTATTGGAAGACACGCTGGGAGAATACGTACAGAACGCTTGTCAGCTACAAGGAAGGCAACGCACAGGGTACGGCGGAGCACTGGAATTGCCTCAATAATTTCGATTGCGATCCGCACCCGACGGAGTGGACAGGGCTTTGGCGGCAGAATCAGACCGGCCACGACGCGGGCCGTCCGGAAAACTCACTAAGTGGTCAGATAAGCTGGGGCGACAGCTCTGCGGCGATCCAGGTGCCGGCCGCTACGTCCGGATTTCGCTTTTGGCGAAACACTGGCATTTCGGGCTCGGCAACTCTTGAGAACAATACGCTTGGATATGAGTTCGATTGGGAACAACCGCAATATGCCGACAATTATCCGGCTGGCCGCATCACATTCTCGGAAACGACAGCGGTTGGGAAAACTCACAGATTAAGCCTTTATCGCGCTCCGAGCGGTGCCCTCGTTTTCGGCGCCGGAACCGTGCAATGGATGTGGGGCCTTGACGGAAACCACGACCGGGGCACAAGCACCGAAGACCCACGCATGCAGCAGGCGACCGTGAACATCCTGTCCGACATGGGTGCTCAACCCGTGACGCTGCAGACAGGTCTTGCGGCCGGCGGGCCGCTCGACACAGTCCTGCCTTCAACTGATATTACGAGCCCGACAGACGGCACATCGCTGCCGGGTGGATCGATAACAGTTACCGGAACCGCGGTCGACACCGGAGGCCTTGTAGCAAGCGTTGAGGTTTCGACCGACGGCGGCACCACATGGAAAAAGGCTGACGGCACAACGAATTGGTCGTTCACATTCGGTGCACCCGTGGGTTCGATGACGATAAGGGCCCGAAGCATTGATGACGCGGCGAATATCGGCGCAGAAGATCAAATTTCGCTGACGCTTTCATGTCCGTGTTCCATTTGGAGCCTTGCCTCCGGAGGTGGTACGACGTATTTTGATGGACCGGTAGAACTTGGGACAAAGTTTCGCAGCAGCGTCAACGGATACGTTACCGCGATCCGGTACTGGAATGCCGCGGGGACATCCGGCACGCGCGTCGGCCACCTGTGGGACACCTCGGGTACGATGATGGCGGAGGCGACATTCGCCCCACCGACCGGAACCGGTTGGCAAGAGGTACAGCTATCGGCGCCTGTTGCGATCACGGCGAACGCCACATACATAGCTTCCTATCACGCGCCCGGCGGATACACTTCGACAAATGGCTATTTCGCATCGAGCGGCGTCAGCTCGACGCCACTTCGCGCATTACAAGAAAGTGAAGACGGCTCGAATGGGGTATATCGGTATGGGCCATCTGGAACCTTTCCAGTAGACAGCTTCCAGAGCAGTAATTATTGGGTTGACGTTGTTTTTTCTGAGAGCGTCGCACCGGACATGACGCCACCCACCCTTACGGCAAGAACACCGGCCGATCTTTCAACAAATAATTCGATCGGAACGAATGTAACCGCCACCTTTAGCGAGGGAATGGACCAGTCGACCATCTCCGGAGTCACATTCGAACTGCGGGAACAGTCGGACAATACTCTGGTCCCCTCGTCCGTTTCCTACAATTCGGGCAGCCGCACTGCAACGCTCGATCCGAACTCGAATCTAGAGTACAGCACAGCGTATGTTGCTAAAGTCACGGGTGGAGAATCGGGAGTTAAGGACGCTGCGGGAAATCCGCTTGCGAGCGACGCTTCGTGGACGTTTACCACCGCGGCTACATCGCCGATCCCACCGGATGAAGGTCCGGGTGGGCCGATCCTCGTTGTCAGCGCTGTATCCAATCCGTTCAGTCGATACTATGCTGAGATCCTGCGCGCGGAAGGGCTTAACGAATTTCGCGTCAAGGACCTCACGACCGTCGACTCATTGACCCTGGCAGGTTATGACGTGGTGATACTTGGCGACATTCCCGTGAATCCGTCGCAGGCTGCCATGTTTGCGAACTGGGTAAACGACGGCGGCAATCTCGTCGCCATGAGTCCTGATGCTAACCTTGCCAGCTTGCTGGGTCTTGTGCCGGATGTCGGCAGCCTCTCCGAAGGTTATCTTCTGGTGAACACGGCGACGGCGCCAGGCTCGGGGATCGTAGGGCAGACGATCCAATATCATGGCACCGCCGACCGATACGCGCTCGACTCAGCGACGTCTGTAGCGATGCTATATTCGGATACGACAACAGCAACGACGAATCCCGCTGTAACCATACGATCCGTCGGGACGAATGGGGGGCAGGCGGCAGCGTTCACGTTCGACTTGGCAAGATCGGTTGTTTACACCCGACAAGGAAATCCGGCGTGGGCCGGTCAGGAGCGAGATGGTGAGTCTGGACCGATCCGCCCCAACGATATGTTCTTCCCTGATTGGGTCAATCTCGATAAGGTATCGATCCCGCAGGCTGACGAACAGCAACGCCTATTGTCCAACCTGATCGGGCTGATGAACTTTGACAAAAAGCCACTGCCGCGATTCTGGTTCCTTCCCGATCGGCACAAGGCCGCGGTAGTAATGACCGGCGACGATCACGGCACCGGCGGAACCGGCAATGCCTTTGACTATTTCATCAGCCAAAGCACGCCCGGATGTTCTGTCGACGAATGGAAGTGTATCCGCGGCACGTCGTATGTATACCCGGGCACGCCCATCAATAGTCCCGGAACTTATCAGGCCCAAGGCTTCGAGATCGGACTCCACGTTTCGACCGGATGCAATAACTATTCATCACAGGCATCGCTCGACAGCATGTTCACGGATCAACTGGGCGATTTCAACTTTGCCGGTG
>DAIOWA010000414.1:0-3625 GCA_036758705.1 Pyrinomonadaceae bacterium
CTTCTTCGGATTCTCAAGAGCAAAGCGGATGATCGAACCGACCTGGTCGTTGTTGATGCCGTTAACAAGCGTCGTGACGAGAATGATATCGACGCCGGCTTCGTGCAGGTTATTGATCGCACGCAGCTTCACATCAAACAGGTTGCCGATCTGGCGGTGCGAGTTGGCGTCGTTGCCGATACCGTCGAACTGCAGATAAACGAATCGCAGTCCGGCCTCTGCCGCTTCCTTACAAAATTCTTTCGACTTTGCGAACTCGATACCGTTGGTCGCCGCCTGCACCGAGTTGTATCCAACCTTACGTGCATATCGGATCGCATCAAGGAAGTAAGGCGAAAGCGTCGGCTCACCGCCCGAATACTGCACCGACATCTGACGACGCGGTTTGATCTGGATCGCATTGTCCAGGATCTCCTGCACGTCCACCAGGCTGAGTTCGTGTACAAATCCGACCTGGTTCGCGTCCATGAAACACGGGTCGCACATCATATTACAGCGGTTCGTCAGATCGACCGTCAGCACAGCACCGCGGCCATACTTCACAGACGAAGTACCGTGGTTATGAAGCTTCTCATCATTGTGAGCGTCCTGGTCGCGGCCGGGGAAGAGTCCTTCGATGTGCGTCAGGAACTTGGAGTCCATCGCCATCAAGTCTTCAAAGTGGCCGTGCTCCGGACAATCCTTGATCATCCAGACCTCGCCATCACGCTCGATGATCTGCGCCTTGATCTCGCCGACCTTTTCGTTGATCAAAACGGAAACTTCCTTGTCGCCGTTGATGATCGCCTCGCGGGCCTCGATCACGCAGTTCGGGCAAAGCGAATCCGTCTGACGCGGAAATCCGAGCGTCGGCTTCGATTTCTCCCACGATTTGAGGATCGGCTTATCCGACCATTTCGGAATGAACGATGCGTTCGGCTTGAACTGGTTGATCGAACGGATGGCGTTGAACGCTCCGCTGGCCACGTAAGTAAGGCCCTTTTCAAAGTGCTTGATTGGTCTCGTCATAAAAATAGCTTCTCCAAATAGCTGCCTTGCAGCTAAGTAGCGTCGGATGCCTGAAATAATGATCGTAAGAAGGCAGCGCGCGGACCTATAGAAAGGTCGAATTCGCTCCTTAATTAGGCAATTTCTATGCCTTCAAACATTTACGGGCAGTTTCGCTGGTTTTAGCTTGATTTTTACTGGTTTTCGTCCAACTCGGCCAGAGCAAGGGCCAATGAGCCAAAATGACACATTCGTGAAAATGGTGGGTTTTGGTGTGCCATTTCGTGCAGGACCGATCCCGTTAAGCCGCTGCTTAACTAGCCAACTACCCGAGACTGGATCCATCGGCCGACTTCACTCTCGCACGTTGATAGATACTGCGCGGAACGTTCAACCGGCACCTTAAGCGCATATTTTAGGCTTCAAATGAACATATAGCGTTTAACTGTTACGAAACCACAAGTTAAACGGTTCACATTTTACTTTACAATCCTAAGCAGGTGTGCTACCGTACATCAACTTCAAGGGTATTCAGGTAAACAGTTCCAAAAAGAATCGAATTAGGAAGACAGTTCGGACGCTCGAAGAGCCTCACGTAATGAAGATCAAGTTTGGCACGTCGGGTTGGCGGGCGATCATCGCAGAAGATTTTACGTTCGCGAACGTCGAGCGGGTCGCGAGAGCGGTTTGCGGATATTTGAAAACTCAGCCTGACCTCGGCAACACGCTGATCATCGGCAACGACACGCGGTTCATGGGTGAGCGGTTCGGAGCAGTCGCCGCGGCGATCGCGAAACAGAAAGGGTTTCGCGTACTGCATTGCGACCACCCCGTCCCGACACCGACCATCTCGCACGCGATCCGCAATATGAAGGCGGCGGGAGCGTTGAACTTCACCGCCTCGCACAATCCACCCGAATATCAAGGGATCAAATTCTCGACGCACGACGGAGCCCCCGCCCTGCCCGACGTAACGAAGTTGATCGAAGCGGCCGTCGAGAATAACGACGAACCTGCCGATGCAGATGGCGGCAGCATTGAAGAATTTGATCCGCGAGACGCATATCTTGGCGATCTGAAATCGAAGGTAAATTTCGAGGCGATCGCAAAGGCCAAGGGCCGATACGCTTACGACTGCCTCTACGGAACCGGCCGCGGATACCTGGACAAGATCCTTCGCGATCACAGCCTCGAGGTCGAGACGATCCACGATTGGCGTGACGTCACGTTCGGCGGAAAAGCTCCGGAGCCGGGCGAAGACAAGCTCGACGAATTACGAAGTGCGGTCACAACAAAAGGTCTGACGCTCGGGCTCGCAACCGACGGTGACGGGGACAGATTTGGGATCATTGACAGCGACGGAACGTTCATCGAACCGAACAAGCTCGTTGCACTCTTAGCGGATTATCTCGCGGAAAGTCGCGGATGGAAACTCGGCCTCGCGAGGTCGGTGGCGACTTCAAAGCTGATCGACCGGGTCGCGAAAGATCGTGGCTTGCAGCTTTACGAAACGCCGGTCGGCTTCAAGTTTATCGGCGAATTGATAATTAAGGACGAGATCATTCTCGGCGGCGAAGAATCCGCGGGACTTTCGATCCGTCATCATTACCCCGAGAAGGACGGGTTGATCGCTTGTCTGCTCGCGGCCGAATCGGTAGCGGTTACAGGCAAGTCGATCGGCGAGCAGCTTGAAGATCTTTACCAGCGCGTCGGCAAGCTCGAATCAAAACGCATCGGCGTAAAGCTGACCGACGATGTCGCCGCCCTTTTGAAAGAAAGGCTCGCACAGGAACCGACCGAGATCGGCGGGCGAAAGATTGACAACATAAATCGACTGGACGGCGTGAAGTTCAACTTCACCGACGGCACGTGGATGCTAATGCGTCCAAGCGGCACCGAACCAATGGTCCGCATCTACGCCGAAGCCGAAACGAACAGTGAGGTCGATAAGCTGGTCGAAGCAGGAAGAAATTACCTGCTCAGTTAGCTTTCTTATTTCTTATTTTCTTATTTCGTGGATAACTCTTCTGAATCCGTCCACGAAAGACACGAAAGAAGAAACAAAAGTCAGTACCACCTGCGGTAGCGGGTGGGGATTCGCAGAAGCCCGCACGAAAGCAAGGGCATCGCACTATGAGAACCGACACGACACGAAGAAACATGCGAGATCGCGGTAAGAGTGACGGCTTTAGCCGTTCCCGCGTTCGGGCGCGTCGTGTCTCCGGGCAGGATGAACCGCGTAAACGCGTCACTCTTACACTGCCGCGTTGGGTCCCGATCGCGGCGTCGCTTACGCTGGTGCTGACGATCACGGCGACGGTCAACGTTCGCAGCTACATCGATCTTGCGAACGAACAGAAGGATAACGAACAGTTGAACCAGCGGGTTCAGCAGATGAACGAAGAGAATCTTGGGCTTCAGGAAGAGATCTATTACCTGAAGAACGACACCGATACCATTGAGCGAGAGGCAAAGAAGTATGGCCTTGTTCGCCCCCAGAGCAAGTTGAAGCTAAGTTCCCGAGCCGGGGAAATGGGCAATGCGGAGGAGCCCACAAACCGGCAAACACCAACCAATAAATAAACCGCCTTTTGCCTATCCACTCCGCATTGCCTACAGTTAACCTTCCGAAATTCAA
>DAIOWA010000415.1:0-3616 GCA_036758705.1 Pyrinomonadaceae bacterium
CGCAGCCGCTCGGATGCGACCACACCGGTCGCACCGTGTACGGGAACCGCGATCGCGGCGAATTTCACCCTTACGAACCCGGCGATGATCACTGTAAATAACAACCCCGACGGCACCTTGAATAACGTCGTCGCGACCGGAGGCGGCTGGGGACATAACACCGGCATGAGCCAGTACGGTGCACACGGACATGGATTGGCCGGGCAGACATTTCTGCAGATCCTTAAGCACTATTATCGCGGCGTGGATATTGGCACGTATCCGATCTCCGTTAAACGCAACGAGGGTTCCTATGCCGATCCTGATATGCAGTCTTTCTCCGCTCCCTCAGGCCACGCTACGCTTGTCGTTCGTGCGAGAACTGACTTTAACAAGTTTTCAGTTACGGTAAACGGAAATCACTTTTATGTGGGTAAGTTCCAACTAGTAGGCGGAAAGTACGAGCGCGATATCTCGCAATATTTGGTACCCGGGATCAACACGGTCATATTCAAACCGTTCGTCCGTCACGGCCCGGCGACGTACAACATAAACGTCTACTAGGTAATAACTAGAAAAGAGTCAGTTTGAAATTCCTTGTGCTCTTCGTGTCTGCGCCTTTGTGTTCTTTGAGTTAAGAGAATCCTTTAACACAAAGGGCACGAAGGCAACAAAAAGGTAATTTCAAACAAACCCAGAACGGAAAAGGAGAAGGCTCGGAGAACGGTATCTCTCCCAGCCTTCCGTCTTCTGACATCTCCGCTGGCCTATTTCACACTCACCAATCCCTCCGGCACGAATCGGTATTTGGTTACGTCGAGTCCGATGATCCGTTGACTCAATTCGGCCGAGGTTTGCTTTAGTTGCGCCAAGGTGGCCGCGTCGGCATTTTGAGCCGATACCGCGAAGAGCATTCCGAACGTAAGCAAGGCCTCGTAAAATTCCTGCTTGTCGCTGTTGCTGATCGATGCAGCCTTCGGGCCGAGCGCTTCTCTAAGTGCGTTGGTCAATGCATCGCCGCCCTGTGGGTTTATCTCGGTACTGGTGTCCTGCAGATAGATCGATATCGAGGCAAAGAACGACATGGCCGAAGCCAGGTCATACTCCGCTCCCTTCACTCGCTGGGCCGCTTCAAACTGATCGATCGCTCCGCCTAGAATCTGGATCAGCTTCTTTTGCTCTGAGGCGTCTTGCGATATTCCCGCGACGATCTGCGGCAGCATAGGACGTCCGCCGCTCGGCTTGAACGTAATCGGCGGGACGGCGGGTTTAGCCGGTGCCGATGATGGACTCGGCGAAGCAGTTGACGGCCGAGAAGATTGGCCGGATGCCACCCCTTGCCGGCCGCAAGACTTCTTTGACAACGCGATCATCAGCTCGTTGTTGGTCGTCATCGCATTCATCTGAGCGTCCGTGCAGCCGAGTTTTCTCAAACTAGACTTCAACCTCATGCGAGTCTGGAAGTTTGAGTTGATGTTGTCCCACATATGAACGTTGGACATCGCGCTCACAGGATTGTTCCATGTCGATCCCATTGCACCCGCCCACTGCGCGTGTGAAACAATGCTGAATACCAACAAAAGAAATGATGCAAAGGTCAGTTTCCTCATAATATCTTGCGATCGCCAAAGAAAAAGGCGTCGACGCACTACGCGATCAACGCCTTAAAATCGGCTCAATCAGGTTTTAAGTAGACCGACTAGATCTCAACCGCGTCGATCTGGGCCTTCTGCAACTTTCCGCTGTAATCGACGTAGAGCGACTTCCATTCGCTGAAGATATCGAGCACCTGAGTGCCGGCTTCGCGGTGGCCGTTGCCGGTTGCTTTGGTTCCGCCGAACGGCAAGTGAACTTCCGCACCGATCGTCGCCGAATTGACATAGCAAATGCCGGTATAGAGTTCCTGCATCGCATAGAACGCCTTGTTCACGTCCTGCGTGTAGATCGCCGACGAGAGGCCATATTTCACACCGTTCACGATCTCGATAGCTTCGTCGAGCGTCGAGAACGGGATCACCGAAGTGACCGGGCCGAAGATCTCTTCCTGCTCGACACGCATTCCCGGTTTCACGTCGGTAAATACGGTCGGTTCGATGAACCAGCCCTTCGCGTAGTCCCCTTTCGTGAGCCGGTTGCCGCCGACCGCAAGTTTTGCTTTGTCGATATTCGTACCGATGTGGATATAAGCCTGGATCCGCTGCATCGCGTCTTCGTGGATCACCGGGCCGACCTCCGTCTTAGGATCGAGACCGTTGCCGACGCGAAGGCCTTTCACTTTCTCGACAAGTTTCTCGACGAATTTCTTGTAGATCTTCTTGTGAACTACGAGCCGAGATGACGCAGTGCACCGCTGACCGCTGGTACCGAACGCTCCCCACAGTGAGCCTTCGACCGCATTGTCAACATCCGCATCATCCATCACGATGATCGCGTTCTTTCCGCCCATCTCAAGCGACACGATCTTGTTGTCGCGAGCGCACTGCTCAGCGATGATGCGGCCGGTATCGGTCGAACCCGTGAACGAGATCAACCGCACATCTTTGTGATCGACGAGTGCCGCTCCGGGTTCGGCAAAACCGTTGACGAGATTGACCACGCCTTTCGGAATGCCGGCCTGCTCGCACGCTTTCACGAGGTTCAGCGATGACAGAGGCACGTCCTCACCAGACTTGATCACGACCGTATTGCCGCAAACGAGTGCCGGGATCAGCTTCCACGACGGGATCGCCATCGGGAAGTTGAACGGCGTGATGAGTCCGCAGATGCCGACCGGTTGGCGGACACACATCGCGAACTTGTTCTTCATCTCGGCCGGCGTCGTGAAGCCGTGCAAACGGCGGCCTTCGCCCGCGGTGTAGTAGGTGCAGTCGATCGCTTCCTGCACGTCGCCTCCAGCTTCCTTGAGCACCTTGCCCATCTCGCGGGTCATCTCTTCGGTATAGCGGTCCTTGTTATCCCGAAGGATCTCGGCGAGCGTGAACAGCAGCTCGGCTCGCTTCGGAGCCGGAGTCTGACGCCATTTCGTAGCAGCATCTTTAGCCGCAGCAACCGCCGCATTTACATCCTCAGCCGTTGATTTCGGAAAGCGACCGACGATGTCATCGGTGTTTGCCGGATTAACGTTGTCAAAGGTCTCGCCCGACGAAGATTTCACCCATTCGCCGCCAATATAGTTGTGATAGCTCTTTACAGCCGTTTTCTTGATCTTTGCCTTAGCAGGCTTTGCTTGTGCCATATTCTTCAAGTTTATAGTCCAATGTCCAAAGTCCCAAGTCGGCGTAAATACAAGACGACTTGGGACCTTGGACCTTGGACTTTGGACTACCTATTGAACCGTAAACTGTACGACCTTCATCGCCGGCCGAGCCTTCTCGGCATCGTAAGTAAGCACCTGAAGAACAACGGGGTCGCCCTTTTGAAGTGTTCTCGCAGCCGCGAGAAAAGCCTTCGTATCGGATACACTTACACGATTGATCCGCTGGATCAGATCCCCCGTACCCAGAGCGCTGACGCCATTCCCCGCCTTTACCTCAGCGATAAAGCTGTCGGGGCTGATCTCTTTAACGAGAGCTCCTTTCTGGCCCTCGAGTTTATAAGTTGCCGCAAGCGTCGCAGTGAGATCACCTACCGTTAGCCC
>DAIOWA010000416.1:0-3608 GCA_036758705.1 Pyrinomonadaceae bacterium
GTGTGTGTCACCTGCTTGGAGCCGGCGATGTCGCTCAGGAAGAAGCCGAGGCCGTATGCGGAGAAATGTGTGTTGTATGCACCTGGTGAATTAACTTTGATGATCGTCTGAGGCGACATCATTTCCTTGATCACGCCCTCTGAGACAAGCCGCTTGTTGTCCCCATACTTACCTTCCGCGAGAAGCATCTGAACCCACTTCGCTAGTTCGACGATATTCGAGTTTACGCCCCCTGCAGAAGCCCCAAGCCGCACTGAGCTTCGCTTGATCACCTGAACATTTCCCTCAACGGGAGCGTGGCCGTCCGTCACATTGGACGTATCCTTGAGCCTCTCCAGCAACCCTGCGGACTTTGTCATCCCAAGTGGAGCAAAGATTCTCTGCTCGACAAATTCGGGCCAGCTTTTTCCGCTGACGCGCTCTACGACCTCGCCCGCGACGATGTAAAGATTGTTGTCGTAATCGTACTTCGTACGGAAGCTCGAGGTCTGCTTTAAATATCGAAGATTGTGGATAACGTCCGAGATCGTAAAATCAGCGCCGTCTGGGAAAAACATCAGGTCGCCGGCACCTAGTCCAAGTCCGCTTCGATGCGTCAGAAGATCGCGGATCCGAAAGTCATCTGAAACGTAAGGGTTATAAAGTTTGAACTCGGGAATATAGTCCTGCACCCGGTCATCCCATTTGATTTTCCCTTCGTCTACAAGCATTCCGAGTGCGAGACAGGTAAACGCTTTTGAATTCGAAGCGATGCCTACCAGGGTGTTCTCATCCATCTTGGCACCGGACTTCAGCGACCGAGCTCCGTGTCCTTTTGCGTAGATCAGCTTGCCGTCCTTGATGACACCGACCGAAATGCCGGGAACTTCGAACGCTTTCATTGATCGCTCGGTCAACGCGTCGATCTCAGTCGCTCCGAGTATCTGAGCCCTTACCGTACCAACGCACGCAAGAAAAATAACCAAGCAAAATACTCTGAGGAAAGATCTGTGGATTCTCATAGTGTTTATATCTTCACGCACTCGCCGCGTTTGATGAATTGTCCATCTCCCTGCCTGCCCGTGTGCTCGCCATTTTCGACAACCACGCGCCCCCGTGAGAGAACGGTTTCGACTTTTCCTTTTACCGTCCAGCCTTCGTACGACGAATAGTCGACGTTCATATGCTCGTGCTCGACACCAAACTTCGTCTCGCCGTTCGGATCAAAGATGACGATATCCGCATCCGACCCGACCGCGATCGTCCCCTTCGTCGGAAACATCCCGAACATCTTCGCCGCAGCCGTTGAGGTCAACTCAACAAAACGATTCAACGAGATCCGGTTCTCAACGACACCGCCGTTGTATATCAGGGCCATCCGGTTCTCAACGCCGGGGGCACCGTTCGGGATCTTGTCGAAACTGTCTTTCCCGAGTTCCTTTTGCTCCTTCATACAGAACGGACAATGATCGGTCGAGATCACCTGCAGATCGTCCATCTTCAAGCCTTTCCACAACTCGCCGCAATTATGCTTCTCGCGAAGCGGCGGCGTCATCACATATCTCGCGCCATCCCACCCGTCGCCGTAATCTTCGATCGAATGGAACAAATACTGCGGGCACGTTTCGGCGAAAACCGGAATCCCGCGATCTCTCGCTTGCCGCACCTGATTCAATGCATCGGTCGACGAGAGATGAACTATGTAAACCGGCGACTCGGCCATCTCGGCGATTGCGATCGCACGATGCACGCCCTCTGCTTCGGCGATGGTCGGACGTGTCAGAGCGTGAAACTTCGGTGCCGTGCGGCCATCAGCAAGAAAGCGCTTGATGATCTCGTTGATCACGATCCCATTCTCGGCATGCATACACACCAGACCGCCGCGAGTTCCAGCAGCCGACATCGCCCGAAAGATCGTGGCGTCGTCCGCGAGAAACACGCCTGGGTACGCCATAAACAGCTTGAATGAGGAAATACCTTCATCGATCAGCGAATACATCTCCTTCTCGTCACCGTCCTCGAATTCGGTCGTGATCAGGTGAAATCCGTAGTCGATGCACGTTTTACCTTCAGCCTTTTTGTGCCACGCATCCACACCCGCCGTCATCGACTGCCCCTTCGTCTGCACCGCGAAATCAATGATCGTCGTCGTCCCGCCATGCGCCGCAGCACGAGTTCCCGTAAAGAAATCGTCGCTCGACGAGGTCCCGCCAAACGGCAGCTCCATATGCGTATGCGGATCGATCCCGCCCGGGATCACAAGCTTCCCCCTCGCGTCGATCACGACATCCGCTTCAATCTCCAGCGACTTCCCAATAGTCGTCACCGTCTCGCCATCGATAAAAATATCGGCAGAGTAATCGTCAACGGCGGTGACCACGCGGCCATTTTTGATAAGTGTTTTCATACGCTGACACTAGCTAGTAAACCACTTCAATAAACTCTTTGAAATGAGTTTTCAAGTACTCGTCCAAAACGTTCAATGAACTCGGCTCACACGCACAATAGCGTGAATTGAGTTCGCCGAATTTATTCTCCAGAGTTCGGCTATGTAGTCATCAGCCGTTTCGATCTCTGGAAGAGGACATTCGGAGATCAAAGCGATTGCCTCGGCGAGAGTAACTTCCTGGCAATTCAAGTTGAGAGCAACAAGTGCGTCTATGGTTTCGTCGGCTCTTTGGCCCGCCGAGTTTAGAAAATATTGAAGATGCCTACCATTCTGAACCTCCGCATCATACTAAAGACAAGATAAGCACTCTTCCGGATCGGGGAAAGCTCTTCGTAGTCCGTCATTGCGAGCAGATCCACGAACGCATTCCACGCTAAATGCGAATCGTCAGCAAGGTCTGTATTTTGAATCTGGCGCCGAATCACAAAGACTTCTCAAACCAACGAAATCACGTCAAATGCTGCGTCGCGTGCTGCGTCGCTTAGCCGTCCGTCAGCGCAGATGAACGGACGGTTTTTCGGTTTCTCTTTACACCACACAAGTGCGGCAGCAAGCTGAAAGGTTTCAAGGGAACGAAGGCCGTACTTCTCGGTCATAGAAACAGCCAGACTTAGTACATTGTCATCAGGTTTCACAATGAGCGCCAACAAATGCAAATTCTCCCATTTCTCCAGTGCTTTTTTCGACTGTTTTTTGGTTAAAAAACGTTCGCGCAACAGGCGACCGATGCCGCTATGCACCTCGACGTGAGTTCCCCACCACAGCACAGGCTGTTTGAATTGCCGTCTAATTCGACGAGATTCCGGTGAAACTACCTGATTGCAATATAGAGGGATGATCGCGCTTGTATCCCAAAACGCTATTTCAGTCTTCATCCCTCTCCTCGCGAATCACTCTCAGTATCACGTCCAACGGCACATTCGGCAGATCTTTGTCTTCCCAAAACGAATCAGGCAAGGGCTTATTGATTTTCGGCCCGCTAAGTATGCCTTCGGCGATCAACTGTTCTTCTTCCGATTCGTACATATCGTCTTCGTCAAGCGGAACGATCTTTGCGACCGGCACGTTTCGTTCGGTGATCAACACCTTGCCGCCGCTCTTTACGCCTTTCACATAAAGGCTCAAGTGCGTTTTTAACTCGCCGATATTTGCCTTTTTCACTTTCATCCATTCAGACTAG
>DAIOWA010000417.1:0-3607 GCA_036758705.1 Pyrinomonadaceae bacterium
GGAAAAGCAGGGAATGAAGAGTCTTATCCTTGATCTTCGCGGCAATCCGGGCGGCATTCTTGACCAGGCGATCGCCGTGATGAGCCGGTTTATTCCGGCGAACAAGACGGTGGTTTCGGTCAAGGGCAGGGCGAATTATACCAATACTCGCGAACTGCGAACGTCGGGCAGCGGCGGAGAGAATTTTCCGCTGGTCGTGATGATCAACGGCGGCTCGGCGTCGGCGTCGGAGATCGTCGCCGGGGCGGTTCAGGATTACGGCCGCGGGCTGATCGTGGGGACCGACAGTTTTGGGAAAGGCCTTGTGCAGCGCGTTTTCCGGCTTCCGTATGGAACCGGATTGACGCTGACGACCGCAAGATATTACACACCGTTCGGACGCTCGCTGCAGCGTGATTATTCGAACGGCTCGATCTACGACTACTACGCGCATCACGACGAAGACGAGGATTCGACCGCCGATGCCGCTCCGAAACCGGCCGGCGTTTCGGTCACGATGCCCGATGGAAGAACTCTGTTCGGCGGTCGTGGACTTGAGCCTGAGATCAAGGTCAAACCGCTGGAATTCACACCGGCTCGCGGGCGGATAAGTGATGCGGCATTTTTCTTCGTCCGGCAGATGGCGGCCGGGAAGATCGCGGGATTTGAGAGTTACAAGGTTGAAAAACAGAATCACCAGATGGACATTCCCTCCGGCAAATTCCAGATCGATGACCGCATGTTCGAAGCCTTCAAGGCGTTTGCCGCAGGTGATAAGGAGAATGGCCTCAGCGCGGCGAATATAGATGCCGAATCAGAGTTTGCCCGAACCCGATTGCGGCTTGAACTTGCTACCGCAAATTACTCCAACGAAGCCGGGATACGCGTGCTGCTCGAGGTTGATCCTCAAGTCCTGAAGGCGATCGAGGTCATGCCGGACGCACGGAAACTTGCGGAGACGAATATCGCTCTAAAGTAGGGCCGCCGGAGCAGATCTATCAACACGAACCCGACCGTCGGGTTCGTGTTGTGCTTTTAGACTATTACGAATTTTCATCTTTTCGGGGAATTCATTAGAATATGTTTAGCCCAGTTTTATGTACAAGCAGATAGGGATATTAACCGGCGGCGGCGACGCCCCCGGACTTAACGCAGTAATACGCTCGGTCGTCCGTACGGCGACACTTCAATTCGGAATGAAGGTGACGGGTATCGAGGACAGCTTCGAAGGCATCCTTGGTGAGACCCACACGATGTCGCTCACGCAAAAAACGGTGAGCGGAATTCTTCCTCGCGGGGGTACGATCCTCGGAACACGAAACCGCGGCAGTTTTGTCAAGATGGTCAACGGCCAGCCGGTCTATCCTGAAATGCCGATCGGTGAAGCATTGGCGAATCTCGATATTTTGGGGATCGAGGCGCTTATTGTGCTCGGCGGCGAGGGAACGCTTGCGATCGCCGAGCAATTTCACAAACGCGGATTCCCGGTGATAGGCGTTCCGAAAACGATCGATAACGATCTCGCGGCGACCGAATTGACGTTCGGATTCATGACCGCGATCGACATCGCGACCGAGGCCCTCGATAGGCTCCATACGACCGCTGCGTCCCACGACCGCGTGATGGTTCTCGAAGTTATGGGCCGTCACACCGGATGGATCGCACTTCATGCAGGGCTTGCCGGAAGTGCTGATATCATTCTCATTCCTGAGATCCCGTTCGATTTTGACGCGGTTATCGACAAGGTGATGGAACGCGACCGCAAAGGTTCGCGGTTTACCAATATCGTCGTTGCCGAAGGTGCGATGGAGATCGGCAAGGGCGAGATGTATCAGGACGCCGGCGAACTCCGGCTCGGCGGCATCGGCGATTACATCACGCGGACAGTCGCAAAACGTACCGATAAGGAGTGCCGGAGCGTCGTGCTCGGCCATCTTCAACGTGGCGGAAGCCCCAACGCATTTGACCGGATGCTCGGGACAAACTTTGGAGCATGTGCCGTAAGGGCTCTCGCGAGCGGTGAGACGGGCAAGATGGTCGCTCTACAGGCCGGTAATGTTATCACCGTTCCACTTGCCGAAGCGTGTACCGCTCTCAAGACTGTCTCACCCGACGGCCAGCTCGTTCGCTCGGCTCGGGATATCGGCATCACATTCGCGTCTCCGAAGGAAATGCTTGTAAAATAATAGAAATGGAAGCAGTAAAAAAGAAACTTCAGACTGAGATTGAGAAGCTTGAGTACGAACTCAATTTCGAGCTGCCGAAAGCGATCCAGCATGCACGGGAATTCGGTGACTTGAAAGAGAACGCCGAATACAAGGCCGCCAAAGAGCGCCAGACGATGGTTCAGGCACGCATCAGCCAGCTTCACCAGCGGTTGATGGAAGTCGATTCGATCGATATTTCAAAGCTCCCGACCGACCGTATCGCCTATGGCTCAACTGTGACACTCTTCGACCTTGATAAAGAAGAGAAGGTCGTATACAAGCTCGTGACTTCTGAAGAAAGCGATCCAGACAACGGCCGGATCTCCACCGTTTCACCGATCGGCCAGGCACTGATGGGGAAGGAAGAAGGTGACGAAATAAAGGTGAAGACCCCGACCGGATTTAAGAATTTTGAGATCAGCGGCCTTCGTACGATTCACGAAGACGAGGCCTAAACGACAGGGTCGTAGATTCAAGGCTCGTGGCCGATGATCGCCGCGAGCTTTCACTTTTTTAGAGACATTTGTTTAATGACTAATACACCGACACCGAACGCGAGTTACAGCCTTACGCTGCGCGTTAAGATCCACAATAAACCAGGGCAGTTAGGCAAGATCACGACCGCAATTGGCGGTGCCGGCGGCGACATCGAGGGCATCGATATCGTGAGTGTTGGTAAAGATTTTCTCATTCGCGACATTACGGTAAACGCGGCGAGTGAGAATCACGACGAAGAGATCGTAAGTGCGGTCAGCGATATCGACGGTGTCGAGGTCGTGAATATCAGCGATCGAACATTTCTGATGCACCTTGGCGGCAAGATCGAGGTTACGTCGAAGATGCCGCTCAAAACTCGATCCGATCTTTCGATGGCATATACGCCCGGCGTAGCACGAGTTTGCGAGGCGATCGCCAAGGATCCTGAGAAAGCTTTTAATCTGACGATCAAGAAAAATACGGTCGCGGTCGTTTCAGACGGAACTGCGGTTCTCGGACTCGGGGATATCGGCCCAGCCGCCGCGATGCCGGTGATGGAAGGGAAGGCGCAGCTATTCAAAGAGTTCGGTGGCGTTGATGCGTTTCCTATCTGCCTGAATACGAAAGATCCGCACGAGATCGTCCAGACGATCAAGAATATTTCCGTCGCCTTCGGCGGCATCAACCTTGAGGATATTTCGGCTCCGCGATGCTTCGAGATTGAGGACCGGCTAAAGGAAGAACTCGACATCCCCGTCTTTCATGACGATCAGCACGGAACCGCGGTCGTCGTCCTCGCGGCTCTTATTAACGCTCTCAAGATCGTCGGCAAGCGGATGGAAGACATCAAGGTTGTCGTCAATGGCGTGGGTGCCGCCGGCGTTGCGTGCTCCAAGATAGTAATGGCGGCGGGCGTCACTAATATCGTCGGCTGCGATCAGACC
>DAIOWA010000418.1:0-3595 GCA_036758705.1 Pyrinomonadaceae bacterium
CAGCATGCTTATATATTTTCCCGGCCAAATAAAGCCGGTTGGTCAGGCAAAGGCAGATTCAAACTGCTGCGTTCGCTCGACATTGAAATGACATCGAGAAAACAATTTTACGGGCGTCCGTTGCAAACAACTATCGAGGCAGACAACACGAATGGCTAGATTATTCGCATGCATCATCTCGCCCGATCTAAAGCGCGACAAAGCTTCGCTGACGGCTGTTGCGAAGGAGTTTTCATATCAGTTAGAGACCCTTGACGACGGCATCTTATTCGATGTCAGCGGGCTTGAACGACTGATCGGCGACAGGGAAAAGATCGCATCGAAGATATTAGAATGCTTGTGTCAAAACAATATCTCAGGCAAGATCGCGGTCGCCGAGACTATCGACTCAGCCTGTCTGCTCGCCCGACAGACCGCCGCAACCAACACAGTTCAATCAACTGAGAGTTTTGCTCAATTACCACTGTCGGATCTTCCGATCGAAAAAGATACGCTCAACGTTTTTAAAGATCTCGGCGTGCGCAAGGTAGAAGATCTTCTCGCGATCCCTCACCATGATCTGATCTCACGGTACGGGAAGAATTTTCGCAACATCATCGACGTTATTGAACAAAAGAGTTCGTCGATGCTCGTCCCAAACGTAAAGGACAGCCGCGTTCATTGGAGCTATGATCTCGATCAACCTGTGCAGGATTTTGAGCAGTTAATATTCCTGCTCAATCATGGATTCGAGAAGCTTTTTGCTTCAATACGAGACCTCGGACTGAGTACCGAACATCTCGACATTTCTTTCACTCTCAAAAATAATCCAACAAAAAGCTATGAGATAAAGACCTCATTCCCAACCTTGGAGCGTGCTTTCTGGCTAAAACTCATGAATCTGCGGATCTCTCTCGATCCGCCTGATGCGGAGATCATGGCCTTGTGTGTGACAGCTCATTTCACCAAGCCGCGACCATCTCAACGCGGCCTGTACGCAGTATCGCGTCCCGAACCGGAAAGCCTGCTTCTAACTGTTAACAAACTCAAAAAACTCGTCGGCGAGGAAAATGTCGGCGTGCCTGTGATCCTCAACCGCCGCCTTCCCGAACCTTTCACTCTCGATCCAGATCTTTTGCCTTCAGGGGCCGAGAGCGTTCAACTTGAACCACGCCTGCCAACTATCGCTTTTACTTTATATCGGCCTCCGCATCACGCCGAGGTCGTGTATCGCGATGGCCGGTTGGTGTTCATTAGAACCAGAAATTTCGACGGATACGTGAAGGAGTACAGCGGCGTGTGGAAAGGGAATTCAGGATGGTGGGACAAGCCCTGGAAAACGCAGGAATGGGACGTAGAGATCGAAAACTACGGTATTTACAGGCTTTGTAAGGTAAATAAGGAGTGGTTTCTGCTCGGTGAATACGACTGATATGCCAGCGCGCTCTGTGGGACAGGAACTTGGGACACCTAAGGTAAAGGTTTAAGTATGTTTTGCGAACTTCATACACGATCTGCATTTAGCTTTTTATCATCCGGATCACAGCCGCAGAGGCTCGCAGCTCGTGCTGCGGAGCTGGGAATGTCGAGCATTGCTCTGCTTGACCGAGATACGGTCGCAGGAGCCGTGAGATTTCACTTCGAAGCGAAGAAACTCGGTCTAAAGCCGATCATCGGAGCTGAGATCACCATGGACGATGGCAGCGTATTGCCTTTGGTGCCGATGAATCAGAACGGCTATCAGAATCTCAGCCGATTGATAACAACAATTAAACTCAACAACCCTAAAGGAGAACATTTCGCTACTCGCGAGATCATTGAACAGCATTCGTCCGATCTTCTCTGTTTTACCGGCGGATCCGATGGGTTTATTCACAACGGCATTAAATACAGCAGCGGCCTGGCTGATCTTGCTTGGCTCAATTATGTATTTGAAAAGCGGCTTTATGTGGAGTTGCAGCGCCATCATCTGCGGCACGAAGAGCACATAAATCAACAACTGCTCGGCTATGCGCATAAGCTTCATATTCCATATTTCGCCAGCAACGGCGCATATTACGCTGATCAGCACGACCGCGAGCTACTCGATGTTTTCACGTGCATCAAAAACCACAGCACGATCTACGAAGCGGGAAATCTTCTATCGGAAAACAACGAGCGTTATATGAAGTCTCACGGAGAAATGCTGAGCCTCTTCGATGACCTGCCTGAGGCTGTCGAAATAACGCAAGCGATCGCCTCACGAGTCGATTTTTCGATGGACGAGCTGTCATATCGTTTCCCTGATTATCCGGTTCCGCCAGGCGAAACAATGAATTCGCTGCTTCGGGCAAGAGCGATCAAAGGCGGCGAGAATCGGTATCGCGACAGACCGTGGGCGCTTCGGGCTCAAGTAACTTCACGCCTTGAAAGGGAATTCAAGGTCATAGAAATGAAGGGCCTTGCCGGATATTTCCTGATGGTTTCCGACATTTCTGACTACTGTACAAGCAACGGAATTCTCTCCCAGGGACGCGGCTCTGCGGCAAATTCCGTAGTATGCTACGCACTCGGCATTACGGCTGTCGAGCCTATTGCAAACAAACTTTTATTCGAGCGTTTTCTATCAGAATCATACGAGCAGTATCCGGATATCGACATCGATCTGCCTTCCGGCGACGACCGCGAGCAAGTTATCCAGCACGTTTACGATAAATACGGCCGGCGTAGCTCCGGGATGACCGCGAACGTGATTTCTTACCGAGGAAAATCTGCCGTGCGTGAGGTCGGCAAGACATTCGGCTTTGGACCTGATGTGTTGGACAGGCTGTCGCGGCTAAATTCTCATTACGAGACCTTCAAAGGCAAGGAACTTGACCGCCGATTAAAAGAAGAAGGATTCGATCCGACAGAAGATCGTGCTTTGCGGAAATTTTCCGATCTTTATACCCGTATTCTCGATTTTCCACGTCATCTTGGCCAGCATTCAGGCGGCATGGTTGTTTCGTGGAGCGGGCTCGACGGCATCGTTCCGCTCGAACCTGCATCGATGGAAAAACGATCGATCGTTCAATGGGACAAGGACGATTGCGACGCTCTGAAAATAGTTAAGGTCGATCTGCTCGGACTCGGGATGATGGCGGTGCTGCGCGATTCGATAACTCTGATAAAAGAACATCACAACGAAGACCTTGGACTCTACAAACTGCCGACTGATGACCCGCAAGTTTACGATGCTCTTCAAAAGGGTGACACGGTCGGAATGTTCCAAGTCGAAAGCCGCGCACAGATCGCATTCCTTCCAAAATCAAAGCCAGAGAATTTCTATGACATTGTCGTCCAGGTAGCCATCATTCGTCCGGGCCCGATCGTTGGGAAAATGCTTCACACTTATCTGAAACGCCGACAGGGGCTGGAAGCAGTCGATTATATTGACGAGAGGCTAAAGCCAACGCTCGAGCGGACAATGGGCGTGCCGCTTTTCCAGGAGCAGCTTCTGAAAATAGCGATGGATGTCGCCGGATTTACTGGATCAGAAGCTGAAGAACTGCGTAAAGCAATGGGGTTCAAAAGGCCCGATATTAAGCTTGATTTGATCGGACAAAAATTACGCCGAGGAATGACCGATCGAAAGGTT
>DAIOWA010000419.1:0-3593 GCA_036758705.1 Pyrinomonadaceae bacterium
AAAAAGGTGATCGATCCGTTTGAAGTGTTCCTCGACATGAGATCTGAGCGCCGGGGTAACCTCAATGTGTCTCCCTGTGTATTCGAATTTCATGAGATTGCTTCTCCAATTGATACGGCCATTTCCGATCTGGCCGTTGTCCTTTAAATAACCGTCTTCCGCTCACGAGAGCCTGGGATGTTCATTTGGTCGCGATACTTGGCGACGGTCCGCCGCGACAGTTTTACGCCTTCTTTGCTTAGGATCTTTGCGATCTGATCGTCGGTCATCGGCTTTTTCGTATTCTCTTCCTCTATCATCTTCTTGATCTTCAGCTTGAGAATCCGAGTCGAAACCTCTTCGCCCTCTTCATTCATCATTCCTTCGCTAAAAAATCGGCGAAGCTCGATGACCCCCTGCGGCGTGTGAGCATATTTCCTATTTACAACGCGGGAGATCGTCGAAAGATGCATTCCAATGTCCTCTGCAACATCTTTGAGCATCATCGGCTTGATAAATTCGACTCCCTTATCCAGAAATTCCGTCTGCCGGCGAACGATACATTCGACAACGCGGTAGATCGTCTGCCTGCGATGTTCGATGTTCCTCAGCAGATCAACAGCCGATCGCATCTTTTCCTTAATGAAATCCTTCGTCTCGCGGCTGGCGTCGCCCTGATCGAGGATCTGTTGATAAGTCGTACTTATTCGCAAGCGAGGGCTCCCGTCATCCGTAAAATAGATCACGTATTCATCCTCAAGCTTTTCGATGTAGACTTCCGGAGCTACAAAAACAGCATCCTCCGCGGAATACCGCCGCCCCGGGAAAGGATCGAGAACGCGGACCTTGTTGATCTCTTCGTTAAGCTCGTGAAGGTCGATCCCGGTAGCTTTTGCCAGATGCTGGAGTCGGTGCGGCTGGAGGTCTTCCAAGTGATCTCGGACCAGTCTCGCCGCGAGGCTTTCAGCCTCACCTACCGCAGCAAGCTGAGCAAGAAGACAATCCCGCACATCAAGAGCACCGCATCCGACTGGTTCGAGTGTCAGTACAAGTTGGCGAGCTTCCTCAGCCCTTTCAATTGAGCACGAAGCAAGTGCCGCGATGGTCTCAAGATCGGTAGTAAGCCGTCCGTCGCTATCGAGATTTCCGATCACGCTCGATGCGGCCCGCTCCATCGAATCCGACATCTCGACCATGCTCAACTGCCACTCAAGGTGATCGCTAAGCGATGGTTTCTCGGTCAAAAATTGTTCAAAGCTCGGAGCATCTTCCTTGTACTCGATCTCCTGCGTCTTGTAGCCCGGATCGAGATACTCCTGAAATTCGCGGCCGTAGTCGATCTCTTCGAAGGCGTCCGAACCTTCAGATGATGGATCTTCCCCCGCCTCATTTTCGCCGCCCTGGTCCAACTCGCCGCTGCCGTTCTCGGAACTGATCTCGGATCGCAGGGATTCGTAGATCTCCGAAACACTCTCCGTCGCTTCTTTCGCGTCAGAGTTCTTACCCGCACCGTTTTCAAAACCATCGTCCGACCCGCTCGAATTCTGATCGAGAATGTTGTCGGATATCTCACCGATCTCTTCGCCCGGCTGAACCTCTTCCAGGATCGGATTCGCCACCATCTCCTGTTCGATCAGGTCCTGCAGCTCCATTGACGTCATCTGCAGCATCTCGATCCGCTGACGCAATTGTGGCGTCAGGATCATCTTTTGCTGCATTGAAGTTGTGAGTCTTAATGACGACATTTCGAGCTAGACGGGGCAGTTTGTCCGCGAAACCTTTTGAAAGGCATCAAAATTGCCTTGTATGCGGCTAGTATATTCTTTTTCGACGGCAAAGTGAACGGCTGCAACATCATAGCGTGAACCGTTCGCCCAAATAATTACGTCGAACGTCCGGATCTTGGACCAGCACCTGCGGATCGCCCGAGCGCAATATTTTGCCTTCGGCCATTATGTAGGCACGGTCGCAGATGCCGAGAGTTTCGCGGACGTTGTGGTCGGTTATGAGGATACCGATGCCGCGTTGTTTGAGATAGATAATGATCTCGCGGATGTCGTCGATCGCGAGCGGATCGATTCCGGCGAACGGTTCGTCGAGGAGGATGAAATGCGGATCGCTAGCCAGGCACCGAGCGATCTCGACGCGTCGCCGCTCGCCGCCGGAAAGATTGTCGCCACGCGTTTTGCGAACGTGCCCGACGCCAAATTCTTCCAACAATTCTTCCAACCGCTCAACGCGTTCGTGGCGGTTTATCTTTCGGGTTTCGAGAACGGCGGGAATGTTTTGCTCGGCTGTGAGCTTGCGAAATATCGAAGCTTCCTGCGGCAGATATCCAATGCCGAGCCGTGCCCGGAGATACATCGGCAATCGCGTCACATCCGAATCGCCGATGCGGATCGAACCGTGCTCCGTAGGCTCCAGCCCGACCATCATATAGAATGTGGTCGTTTTTCCGGCGCCGTTCGATCCGAGCAACCCGACGACCTCACCTTCACTGACGGAAATGCTGACACCGTCCACGACCCGTCTCCGGCCGTAGGTTTTCTGAAGCTCACTAGCAACGAAACTGTTTCGGGACCCGCTTGAAGTGTGGCCGTTCGCGGCCGATTGGGATTGACGACTATCAGGCATCAAGGATATGTAACTAATTTTCGCGGACCTTGTAAACCGAACGCGTTCTGCCGGCGGAATTCTGAGTTGACTTCCCTTCCGTATTAACGCGATTTTCGCGAAGATAAACTGTCATTTGGCCGCCCTGCGACGTGCCTTGATCAGCATCTTCAACCCGCGCCGGATTACCGCGAAGCACCACGACTTCGTTCGCCGCCGTATAGCTTGCGAAATCGCCCGTCGCCCTACGCTTTGGCTGCGTAACTATCACGTTCTTCTCAACCTCGGTCTTTGAAAGCTCATTATTCTCATCGAGATATACGTCAGCCTTTCCGCCGGTGATCCGGTCCGAGCCTTGCCTGATATCGACCGAATCCACATAGCGCAGCAGCCGTGAATCACGCAAATAACTCATTGATCCGGAAGACGCCGAAACCGGTACGGTCATTTCCTTGCCGTTCTCCTTTCGCTTCACGTCGTAGAGCAAGCTTTGCACGCCTCCCTCCGCATCGAACTGCCCCTGGGGTTGGCGGATCGTGAACTTGGCGGCCCGGATGTAACTCTTGTCCTGCCAACCCCGAGCGTTACCGGTATAGACCGCGGTCTCTGCTCGGTGATCGATCTCAGCGTTCGCGGCCGTGACATAAACAGGTTTGTCAGTTTGTCCGAACGGCGTCGCCCCGCCCGTCGATTTCTGACTGTAATAAGTGGTGCTGACGCCGGTCCGCAGAAAGGACTTCTGATTCTGCGTATCCCAGTCGATCTCGTTTGCCTTCGCACGAGCACGCGAATCCCATACGGTTGGCTCGCCTCCGCGCAGACGAACGACCTTATCGGCATTTGTGAACGAAATGTCATCCGCGATTCCGTTGCGATCGAGTTCCGAAAACTTCGCGTCGCCCCTAGCGTTCAGCGACTGCAAATCACGCGCCCCCTCAGAAAACAACGCAGTCAGGGTTTGAGCCGTCAATGTTTGATTCCCGCGTTGATCCGATGGGACC
>DAIOWA010000420.1:0-3580 GCA_036758705.1 Pyrinomonadaceae bacterium
GATCCTTTCAAAACTTCGATCGACTCATAACGCTCGATCGGCGGATGATAATACGATGCGTTGTCGCCGTACGGCGCATATGTCAGAGGAACTCCGTCTTCAAGTAATAGCACCTTTGTGGAGCGAGTCGGGTTCGTACCACGGATACCGATATTTGGCCGCAACCCGAACCCCTCTTCGTCTCGAACAATTACGCCGGAAACTTTTCGCAATGCTTCTGAGAAGTTGAACACCCGGCTGTTCTGAAGCGTCTGAGAGTCAACTCGCTCGATCGATCCGGGTACCTCTGACAGACTTGCTTCCGTGCCGGCAAGTAAGTTCGCGTTCACCGAAACATCAGCCGCAATGGGTTGCGGAAGCAATGTGACATCCAACGAGGTGCGATCCGGATATGTCAACCGCTCCCGCTGAACTGCAAACGACCGATTGGAAACTAATAGTTCATATTCACCTGTGGGGACATTACTAAAAGAGTAGTTGCCATCCTGTCCCGCGGTCACCTCTTGCTGATAGCGAACCGTAAGGCCCTTTAGGATGACTAAAGCTCCAGGCACCGACGCCCCGTTGCCGTCTAGGATCCGACCGCCCAGTTCTGTTTGAGATCGACCGACAACGGTTCCCAACAACAAAACGAGAAAAAACATGATTGCTTTCAAACGGAAACTTCCAATATGCATATCTCTGCCCCACCTACTTACAGCCGAATCACTATTGAAATCGATTTTCAATTTCAGAAAGGATATCTTTTCGCAATCCTTCGTCATTGTCAAGAAGCTCATCCATAGTCAACCGAGATGGCTTGGTTATATCGAAAGAGAGGTTGGGGCTCCCCAATTCCGGCACGGGTTTTGCCATCGAATGAGGACATCAGAAGGATGAGATCTATGAAAAGCGAAATACTCGATAATCAACAACTCGCGGAAAGGTGGCACCTTAATGGGACAGCGGATGCCATCGCGAAAAGGTTTCAGCGCCTCAGAGCCCTACCAAAATCGAACCCCCGCCATCTGAGGGCCCTTAGGATCGGCAATCAAATCCGTTATCGGCTGACTGACATCTTGGAATATGAAGATCGGAACGTTGGAAAGCGACGGGCCAACCTGAGCGTTGCCGTTTAATTGTGTTCATGAGTGGGGCTGTTCCCGACGGTTGGAACTGAAATAGGACGCCCCGTCTTATCCGCGTTCGTTCGCCTACTGGTTCCATTTTTAACCGGGCGGTTGGTTTTCGCTCCACTTGGTCAATTCACTCGAGACACGCTGCCTAACAAAACGAGTTTGGGTGGTTCTTCCTTCCTTTTGATTTCACAATTAAATGTCGGCCTTATTAAGAGTAGTTCAAACAGCGAGTTTATTCTGAGATTGATATTCGTACTCAAAGTACGAATATTTGTCTCTTTCTAAACTTTCGCTTGCCCGTGGTTTATATTTATTGGTATATTCGTACTATGAGTACCGATACTCCGACTAAAATAAACCAGCTTCTAAATTCACAACCACCCGGAGTGGTGTTTCAGTCCCGCTGGCTAACCACACAAGGCTACAGCCTCGATCTCCAACGAAAATATCGAACGGGAAAGTGGCTAGAGTCAATAGGTAACGGTGCGATGATACGAGCCGGTGATAGCGTTGGATATGAAGGGGCCATCTACGCTCTACAAAAACAAACAAATATGTCATTGCATCCGGGTGGGCGAACTGCTCTAGCCTTACTAGGAAAGGCCCACTATCTGGAGCGTGATACGCAACGAATAATAATATTTGGAGCACAGGGAGAAGATCTGCCGGCATGGTTTCGACATCATGCCTGGGGCGTAAAGGTAGAATACTATCCGACGACATTCCTACCGCCTGAGTTTGGTCTGACTGAAATCGAACTAAAAACTTTCTCGATCAAGGTTTCGAGCGCAGCGCGCGCTCTCATGGAATGCCTTTATCTTGCGCCGGAAAAACAGGACCTGATGGAATGCTACGAACTGATGGAAGGGCTTAACAGTTTAAGGCCTGATCAAGTGCAGTCTTTACTTGAGAAAAGTACATCAATAAAGGTTAAGCGGCTATTTCTTTATCTTGCCGAGAAAGCCGGACACCGCTGGTTCAATCAGTTGAAACCGGAGCTAGTGAATCTGGGAAGTGGAAAGCGAAGCATAGTCAAACGCGGTATCTACATCGACAAGTACCAGATAACAGTACCAAAAGAATTGGGTAATGGAACAAGCCTATAGACGACAAGTTTCGCTTCTTTTGAGCGTACTACCAGAGGTGGCAAAGGAGGAAAACCTTGCTCTGCACGGCGGCACGGCGATCAATCTATTTGTGCGAGACATGCCGAGGCTATCCGTGGACATTGACCTAACCTATATTCCAATTGCAGATCGAGAAACATCCCTCGCAAACATACGATCCGCACTGCTGCGGATCAAAGCGAGCGTGGAGCGAGCGGTAAAAAATGCAACGATAACCGATCGAACCGATATCGGCAAGCTTTTGATCTCCTCGCAGGGCGTAGTTATCAAGCTGGAAGTGAATCTCGTGAACCGCGGCTCAATTGTGTCCCCGGAACCAATTGCTTTGTGCGCTCGAGCGCAAGAGGAATTTGACGCATTTTGCGAAATCACGGTAGTGCCGATCGGACAGCTGTATGGTGGTAAACTTTGTGCCGCTCTCGATCGCCAGCATCCTCGAGATCTATTTGACGTGAAATATTTGCTCGAAAATGAAGGATTTTCCGACGATGTGAAAACCGGTTTACTCCTCGCAGTGCTCTCCAGCAATAGGCCGATTCACGAGGTCCTCAACCCGACAAAGTTAGATCAAAGAAATACGTTCGAAAATCAATTTGTTGGGATGACAATTGAAGAATTCACATACGACGAATTTGAAGAAGCTCGCAATACCCTAATCGAAACGATCAATAAAGATCTCACGCACGAAGATCGCGAATTCATCCTTAGCGTAAAGCGGTTAGCCCCTAAGTGGGATATTTACGACTTCCAAGCATTCCCCTCCGTGCAATGGAAAATACAGAATTTGCAAAGACTCAAGGAAACCAACGACGCAAAATACAACGAGCAATTAAGGAAGCTCGAGAAGGTGCTAGGAAACGGACAGTAGCCAGGGCTTATATGAGACTTGGGGGCCGAGCCGCAAACAACACCGATGTCTAACCTTTACTCAATCGTCCAGGGTTGCAGATGAGTCTTTGATTCCGTGACCCGCGATACTCGCTAGCCCGATCTGACACGCTTGCAACGAACGGCCCGTCAATGAGCAAGTCGATATGAGTCAATATGTAATCGATACTGGGATCCTTCCTCTGCATCAGCACTTCTATCGGATAGCCGGAATAGATCGTTATGTGCAAACCCTGAAGTTTCAGTCTCGATATAAGTTCGGCAACCTGTCCCGGCTGGTCGAATGGCTCGCCGCCCAATACTGTCACGCCGTCGTGTTTAGCTCGATTCGCCACGATCTCGTCAACTATCGTGGAAATCGATATCAACGTTCCGTTTTCGCGTTCATGCGTTTGCGGAACGAAACAAGCAGTTATCTACAGTGTGACAAAGGAAAGGGGAAATTTC
>DAIOWA010000421.1:0-3565 GCA_036758705.1 Pyrinomonadaceae bacterium
CAGCTTTTACCCGCGTCCGTGGAGACGTGGATCTGCCCATCCATCGTGCTGAGATAAAGTTTGTCCGGATCCTTCGGGTCGACGGCGATCGCACGAGCGTCACCACCCTCTGGACCTAGAACCGCCCAAACGCCTTTTGTACGCGTATCGGTAAAGACATTTCCCGCGTCGTCATCAGACGCAAAGACCGCGGCATTCAACGCCAGCGAAATGATAAAAGCTATGGAAAAAAGGCCTTGAAATTTTTTTCGGATCATTTGCTTCACTTTTTCAGATGTTCGGAACTTCTTGGGGCAAGACCAAATGCTTCGGACGATCCCGTCATCCTTCTGATGACGAAAGCTGATTACCGGTTTGCACTCAATCGGAACGAGGAGAACAGGGTCTACTCATTCCATTCTACAAGATATGAAACTTAATGCAATACATTAAGATTCCCAGCGGACTTCCCAGGACCAAGATCACAAAGAACCGAAGGCCGTTGTCCCACTGTCCGTCTGTCCCACTGTCCCACGCGCAGGTTTTTGTGCGTTTTATGTGTAATTTCAAAGATCCGGCCCCGAAGAGCTATCGGGATAAAGAAGCATCGCACGGATGCAACGCTGTGTCAACCTACGATTTCGTATATTCGGCCTCGCTGCAAATCAAAAAAACTGCCTGGAAATCTCTTTCCAGGCAGTTTCATTTTTATGTTCGCATTCGAGATGCGAAGCGGTTACGGAGTCGGGTTGTTGGCACCCGGCGGTACACGATAGAGCTTGGTGCTGACCGCACCAGTGTTTCCACCGTTGACCAGAGTGATACGGCTTGCGTCGAATCGACGGAACGCGATGTGGTTCCTGATCAGACGTTCACGCGTAGCAACCTGTGCCGGCGTACCGTAGTTGATGATGTAACCCTGGTTGTTCGGATTGTTCGACAGTTCAGCGAAGAACAGATCCAAACGTCCGCGGATATCATCGTTCGGCATTGCTCCGAATTCATCAACGAGCACGTGATCCGGAAGCGGAGCGATACCGCCGGTTTCAGACGCTGTCGTCGGACAACCACAGGTCGGATCGGTTCCACCGATTTCAACGGTGGCCGTTACCGACTGGCCAGCGAGACCCGTCGTATCAACCGAGATGCTCGGCGTTCCCTGTCCGGAGGTGATCGTACCAGCCGAGACCGTCCAGTTATATGTAACGCTATCCTGAGTTCCACCAGATACGTTGGCGGTGAACGTCATCGCATCTCCAGGATTCGTAATTCCGCTCGGTCCACTAACTGTAAGGCTCGGGCATTCACAGATCTTCTTGCAGCTCGCGCACTCTGCGACAGTTACTGTCTGAGTCTGAGTTTGTCCGCAAAGTCCGCAGCCGTCATCGACTCCGGCAGTGATCGTGTACGTCCCGGGGGCAGCACCGCTGAGATCCCACGAAACGTTTGCACCCGAACCTACGATACGTCCACCGGAAACGGTGTAGTTGTAGGTGAGGATGTCGTTCTCAGGATCGACAGCCGTCGTGGTTACGCTGACCGTCGTGCTTTCGTTACATGCAGCACCTTCAGCCGGCTGGGTTCCCGGAGGGCATCCAAGCGTGATCGTACTGTCGCTAACTGCAAGTGCAGTTACGTTAGCCGGTTGGTTCGGAACTACATCCTGACGCTTGTTGCGTCGGCCGATGAAGGCCTGGAAGAAGAATCCGTGCGGATCGCTCGAAGTGCGGAATCCCGGAGGCGGTCCGCTGTAAGAAGTCGTAACCGGTATGAAAGCCTGGTTACAGAAAGGACCTTCTCCTTCGCCGCCCGGTTGAGTCCCGCCGAAGTCAACGCACGGGGCCCACGAAGTGAGTGTGACGGTGTCGTCGTTGAACGCGTTCTTATCCTGCTGATTGAAGTGATAGCGATAGCCAGCACTGAAACCAAACCAGCGGGCCGGGAAGATGCGTACACCGGCAAGAGCCTCGTACGGATCGTTCTCGAACGCGTTCGGAGTACGGCCGCCGACATAACGCGTATGACGGAACTCCACGATCGGCTGGAAGTAACGGTTAACCGGGAAATCAGCCGCTGCTGAAAGTAGCAGCTCATCCGGACGGTCGAGTATTGTTACGTCATCGCCGAAAAGATCGCTCTTAACGCTGGCGTTCCAGTGGTATCCACCGTTGACCGAGAAGTTGAACCATTTCCTGACGCGGCCATCGAAAGCACCGGTCACAAGAATGTCGCCGCGATTCCATTTGCCGCCCGGGCTTGCTCCACGCTGAAGCTGATTAAAGCCCGATACACTGTTCGCGTTGTCCTGATACCAACGGTATCCCGCTACAACTGCAAGACCCCACCAATCGTTAACATCGTTAAAGCGGAACTTGGCTCCAGCCGTATAGGTGCTGAAGGCTGACTCTGCATACGTGCGATTGATGAACGGAGCATCCGGCAGATAGCTCGGTGCAAGCGTAAACGACGAAGGTGCGATCACGCCGCGAGCACAATTTGCGAGAGTGCTCTGGGTGCAAACCGTACGGAAAACGATTCCCGGAAGGATGCTTCCATATGTCGAACCCAGGCCAGGGAATGCATCCGCTCCGCCTCCGCCTGAGACAACACCGCCGATCGACGGACTATCATTCACGCCAAACCCGAAGTATTGCCCCATCGGAAATGGGAAACCAAAGTTTCCGGTGCTTCCGCCGGCATATGGATATTGAACGAAGGGCTGTGTTCCCGCCGGGCGGAAAACCGCTGTACCTTCATAGAATCCGGTGCCCGGACCAGAAGGAGCAAGTATCATCGCGCCGCCGCTGATGCCGCCAATCCTTGAATTCGGCAGGTAAAAGGCCGAAAGATTCTGCGGCGAATTTACCTTAACAGCTCGGTATGCGTCGGTGTTGAAGAACAACTCAAAGTTGTTGGTAACACCTACCTGAAAGCTGACGGGAACCTCGGTGAAATCTGCATCACCCGGATCGCGGTCAAAGTTGCTGTATGCAGCACTAAAAGTGAACTCCCCCTTTCGCAGGGTTTGTCCATCATAAACAGTGAAGAGGCCGGTGGGTCCACCCATCGGTCCGCCTGTTCCAAAAGTAGGTGCAGTGTTTCTGTCGTCCTTCGCAGACCGCTTGCTCTTATCAACGCTAACGGTAGTGGTCCCACTAACCCGCGGCGTCTGTGCGACCGCAATGATCGCAAGCGACAAGCAGAACAGCGAAACAACAAACACTCTGTAAGCGAGTTTCATCATATTCCTCCGCCAAAAATCAAAAGATTGAGTCCAGTTAGAAGCTAAAAGCTTTAATTAAAATCATTTACGAACTAACTCGTAAAAGTATCCCACAATGCCTAAAAGTTGCCAAACCTTGCAGGCTAAATTATTTAGGCGATATACCCGAATCGATGTCGATGTTTACAAAACTTCAGGAAAACACCACACAAATCGCCCGTAAAAGCTGACAACAAATGGCAATTCCTTGACAAGAAGTTATCTCAAACTTTCCCAAAAGGCAAGCATTTTTAACTAATTACGCAAATTTTATTACGCGTAAATGCCGCGCATTCGGGTGTCGTATGCGACACGGTCGATGGC